>NZ_QTQM01000019.1:0-129463 GCF_003854225.1 Burkholderia sp. Bp8986
CTGGCGTCCCCTAGGGGATTCGAACCCCTGTACTCACCGTGAAAGGGTGATGTCCTAGGCCTCTAGACGAAGGGGACATGATCTTTTCAGATCTGTCTGACTTTCGCTATTCACTCATCATCAACAGCGAAGGCCGAAATTCTAACTGCTTTAAATCATTTTGTGAAGCATTTATTACTTACTACCGCTGCTTCGCAAATCAATTCGTTCTGCTCTGATGGTGGAGGTAAGCGGGATCGAACCGCTGACCTCTTGCATGCCATGCAAGCGCTCTCCCAGCTGAGCTATACCCCCTTGCAGAACAGAAATGAGATTATATGGACCGAATTTGAACTTGTAAATACCCTTTTTGCGATTCGAGCGAATTTTTTTGCGAAGCCGCCGTGACACCCTGCGCGAGCGGCTTCGCACCCGCTCCAACCTCAGGCCAGCGCGGCCTCGATACGCGACACCACGACGTCACGACCGAACAGCACGAGCACCGCGTCGATCGACGGCGTATGCGTCGTGCCCGCCACCAGCAGGCGCACCGGCATCGCGAGCTGCGGCATCTTCAGCTTGTGCGCGCCGAGCGTCGCCTTCAGCGCGGCGGACACCGCTTCCTTCGTCCAGTCGGCCGCCTTCAGCGCGGCGACGAGGTCGGCCAGTGCCGGGCGCACCGCATCGGTCACGTGCTGCGCGAGCGCGTCGGTATCCGGCGCCGGCACGCGGTAGAACATCGCGGCGCCTTCGGCGATCTCCTTGACCGTCGTCGCGCGATCCTTCATCAGGCCGACCACCGCGTCGAGCGCGGGGCCCGTCGCGATCGCCGCGTCTTCGATCCCGAGCGCGTCGAGGAACGGCTTCGCCAGCGCGGCGAGGCGCGCGTTGTCCGCTTCCTTGATGTAATGGGCGTTCAGCCAGCTCAGCTTGCTGTGGTCGTACTGCGCGGGCGACTTGCCGAGATGCTCGAGGTCGAACCATTCGACGAACTGCTCGCGCGAGAAGATCTCCGCGTCGCCGTGCGACCAGCCGAGGCGCGCCAGGTAGTTGACGACGGCCTCCGGCAGGAAGCCGGCGTCGCGGTACGCCATCACGCTCATCGCGCCATGCCGCTTGCTCATCTTCTCGCCCTGCTCGTTCAGCACGGTCGGCAGGTGCGCGTAGACGGGCGGCTCGCCGCCGAGCGCGCGCAGGATGTTGATCTGGCGCGGCGTGTTGTTCACGTGGTCGTCGCCACGGATCACGTGCGTGATGTTCATGTCCATGTCGTCCACGACCACGCAGAAGTTGTAGATCGGCGTGCCGTCCGGACGCGCGATCACGAGGTCGTCGAGCTCCTCGTTCGAGATCTCGACCCGGCCCTTCACCGCGTCGTCCCACACGACCGTGCCGGTCAGCGGGTTGCGGAACCGCAGCACCGGCTTCACGCCGGCCGGCGGCTCGGGCAGCACCTTGCCCGGCTCCGGACGCCACGTGCCGTCGTAGCGCGGCTTGAGGCCGGCCTCGCGCTGGCGTTCGCGCAGCGCGTCGAGCTCCTCGGCCGACATGTAGCACGGGTACGCGAGGCCCTGCTCGAGCATCTGCGCGAGCACCGCGCGGTAGCGGTCCATCCGCTGCATCTGGTAGATCGGGCCTTCGTCGAAATCCAGGCCGAGCCACTGCATCCCCTCGAGGATCGCGTCGACGGCTTCCTGCGACGAACGCTCGACGTCGGTATCCTCGATACGCAGCACGAACGTGCCTTTCATCTTGCGCGCGAACGCCCACGGATAGAGCGCGGAGCGGATGTTGCCGAGGTGGATGAAGCCGGTGGGACTCGGCGCGAAGCGGGTACGGACAGGACGGGTCATAAACGGTAACTCGAACGCCTGGGGCGCATGAATGATTCGACGCGGGATCGACGGCGACAGCCCGGACAGCACTGGGGCCGGCCGCGCCCGGAACGGGAAAGAAGCCGGAATTATACTCGCGCCGCCCTTCGCGCCAAGCGCGCCGCTTGCTTTATGATGTGCGCGCCGCGGCCGCCAGCCGGCGCCGCGCCGGCCGCGCGGTTTGTGCCGCGCGGCCGCTCGGAACCTATCGCCGCCGCGGGCCGCACGGCCCGCCGCCAAGCCGCCGGAGAACCATTCGATGTCGTCCCCTCGCCTGTCGCGCCGTCACTTCACGATCGCTTGCGCATCCGCCAGCCTCGCCGCCTGCACGTCGTTCGGCGACAAGTCCCGCCCCGACAACGCCGCGAATCCCGCGCAGTCGCGCGAGAAACCCGTGAAGATCGGCATCGCGCTCGGCGGCGGCGCCGCCCGCGGCTTTTCGCACATCGGCGTGCTGAAGGCGCTCGAGGCGCGCGGCATCCCGGTCGAGATCGTCGCGGGCACGAGC
Organism: Burkholderia sp. Bp8986; assembly: GCF_003854225.1. Taxonomy (NCBI): domain Bacteria; kingdom Pseudomonadati; phylum Pseudomonadota; class Betaproteobacteria; order Burkholderiales; family Burkholderiaceae; genus Burkholderia; species Burkholderia sp. Bp8986. The sequence continues at coordinate 2,362 of NZ_QTQM01000019.1, forward strand.
GCGGGCTCGGTGGTCGGGGCGCTCTATGCCGCCGGGATGAGCGGGCTGCAGATCAACAAGATCGCACTCGACATGGATCAGGCGGCGATCAGCGACTGGGCGCTGCCGTTCCGCTCGCGCGGGCTGCTGCAGGGCGTGGCGCTGCAGAACTTCCTGAACAAGACGCTCAACAACCGGCCGATCGAAAAGATGGCGAAGCCGCTCGGCATCGTCGCGACGGACCTGCAGAACGGCCAGCCGATCCTGTTCCAGCAGGGCAATACGGGGCTCGCGGTGCGCGCGTCGTGCAGCGTGCCGTCGGTGTTCGAGCCCGTGAAGATCGGCAACCGCGAATATGTCGACGGCGGCCTCGTGAGCCCGGTGCCCGCGTCGTTCGCGCGCAAGATGGGCGCGAGCTTCGTGATCGCGGTCGACATCTCGTCGCGGCCGGACGGCGCGGCGACCAACAACCCGATCGAGATGCTGCTGCAGACCTTCACGATCATGGGCCAGACGATCAAGACCTACGAGCTCGACAAATACGCGGATGTCGTGATCCGCCCGAACCTCGCAGCGATGGGCGGCAGCGACTTCAACCAGCGCAACGCGGCGATCCTCGCGGGCGAGGAAGCCGTCGCGCGCGTCATGCCCGAGCTGCAGCGCAAGCTCGCGGCGGCCCGCGGCGTCGCGGCGGCATAAGCAGCGCATCGCGGCGCGCGGCGCACGACAGCGAGCGCGCCACCGACGATGGCACCGCCACCAGCCGCTTGCGCACGCCCCAAAACAAAAAACCCTGCCGCCTTCCAGTGACAGGGTTTTTTGGATCCGGCGGTTCGCCGGCGAGCGTCGGTCAGTTGCTGCCGTTCGCCGCGTCGTCGCCGATCGTGGCACGCACGCGCTGGCGCAGGTCGTCGGCCTTCATCGGGAACTCCGACTCGAGCCGGCGCGCACCGGTGAAACGCTTTTCCCAGTAGCCGCTATCGAGATCGTCGACGCGAATCGTGCTGCCCGTCGACGGCGAATGCACGAACTTGTTGTCGCCGATATAGATGCCGACGTGCGAGAACGTACGGCGCATCGTGTTGAAGAACACGAGGTCGCCCGGCTTCAGGTTGCTCATGCTGACCTTCTCGCCGACGCGGCTCATCTCTTCGGCGCGACGCGGCAGCGACATGCCGAGCGTGTCCTGGAACACGTAGCGCACGAACCCGCTGCAGTCGAGGCCGGAATCCGGCGAGTTGCCGCCCCAGCGGTAACGCACGCCGATCATGTTCAGCGCACCGACGACGACGTCGCCTGCCTTGCCCGCCATGCCGGCAAGAAACGACTTCGCGCCGCCGCTCGACGACTGGGCATTGGTCTGCTGGGGGGAGGAGCTCGACCCGATTTGAGTCGAATTCGTGACATTCTGGTTAAAACTGCTGACTTCGTCGGCGAACGCGCCGGGAGCTGCTGCGAACAGGGCGCCGATGAACAGCCCGGCGAGGGTGCGCGCGCATGCCTGGGTCAGGGATCGATGCTGCATTGGTCGATGGAATGTGCTTAAAAATCAGCTGATTGGCGGAAAATTTCGGTCGATACTAGCCAGCGCGTAATCGTTTGTCAAAACAAATTAAAAAATACAATCGAGATAGTCAGACCATTGGACGCCTATCACGCTTTCCAGACCGCTTTCAACAGCTTTTGTGTGTAAGGATGTGACGGTTTCGTGAAGATATCGGCCACGTCGCCGGACTCGACGATCGCCCCGTCCTGCATCACCGCGACCCGGTGCGCCATCGCGCCGATCACCTCCAGGTCGTGGCTGATGAATACATAGCCGAGGTTGTATTTCTGTTGCAGATTCGCGAGCAGCTTCAGCACCTGCTGCTGGATCGACACGTCGAGCGCGGACGTCGGTTCGTCGAGGATCAGGATGCGCGGCTCCAGCACGAGCGCACGCGCGATCGCGATCCGCTGGCGCTGCCCGCCCGAGAATTCGTGCGGATAGCGATGCAGCACCGTGCGGTCGAGGCCGACTTCGCGCAGCACGGCCAGCGACTTCGCGCGCCGCGCGTCCGGCGTGAGTTCCGGGCGATGCAGTTCGAGCCCCTCGCCGACGATCCGCTCGATCGTGTGACGCGGCGACAGTGAACTGAAGGGATCCTGAAAGACGACCTGCATGTTCGAGCGCAGCGCGGTCTGTTCGCGGCCGCGATAGGTCGAGAGCGCACGCCCCTGGAATTCGATCTCGCCGTGGGCCGTCCTTTGCAGCCCGAGCAGCGCCATCGCGAGGGTCGACTTCCCGGAGCCGGATTCGCCGACGATCCCGAGCGTCTCGCCCTGCCGCACCGACACGGACACGTCCGCGACCGCCGTCACGGGCGTCGTGCCGAACCAGCCTGCGAAGCCCGGCCGCTTGCGCGCGAACTGCACGCTGACGTGGCGCGCATCGAGCACGACGGGCGCGATCGGCATCACCGGCGCGACCGCGCGCTGCGGCCGGCTGTTCAGCAGCCGCTGCGTATACGGATGCTCCGGCTCCGCGAAGATCCGCTCGACCGGCCCGCTTTCGACCAGCTTGCCGCGCTCCATCACCGCGACCCGCTCGGCGAAGTGCCGTACGAGGTTCAGGTCGTGCGTGATCAGCAGGATCGCCATCCCGCGCTTTTCCGCCTCCTCGCGCTGCAGCTCGAGCAGCAGGTCGACGATCTGCGCGCGGATCGTCACGTCGAGCGCCGTGGTCGGTTCGTCCGCGAGCAGGAGGCGCGGCCGGCAGGCGAGCGCCATCGCGATCATCGCGCGCTGCCGCTGGCCGCCCGACAACTGGTGCGGGTAACTGTCGACGCGCCGCTCCGGCTCCGCGATGCCGGTACGCGCAAGCAGCGCGATCGCGCGCTTGCGCGCCTCCACCGCCGTCACGCCGTCGTGCAGCACGATCGTCTCGCCGATCTGCGTGCCGATCGTGTACAGCGGGTTGAGCGCCGTCATCGGCTCCTGGAAGATCATCGCGATGTCCGAGCCGCGCAGCCCGCGCATCTCGCGTTCGCTCTTGCCGGCGAGGTCATGCCCGGCGAAGCGGATCGTGCCGCTCACGTCGGCGTCGCGCAGCAGCCGCAGGATCGACAGCGCGGTCACGCTCTTGCCCGATCCCGACTCCCCGACGAGCGCGACGCGCTCGCCGCGGCCGATCGCGAGCGTCACGTCGTCGACGGCCACCGTGTCGCCGAAGCGCACCTGCAGATGTTCGAGCGACAGCAGCGGCTCGCCCGCGTTCGATACGACCGTGCTGCTCATCGCTGGCCTCCTGCCGCGCGCACCGAGTCGGCGATCCGCGTGTCGAGCGCGTTGCGCAGCGCGTCGCCCATGAAGGTCAGCAGCAGCAGCGTCGCGACCAGCACGCCGAACGTCGACAGCGAGATCCACCATGCGTCGAGGTTGCCCTTGCCCTGCGCGAGCAGCTCGCCGAGGCTCGGCGTCGGCGGCGGCACGCCGAGCCCGAGGAAGTCGAGGCTCGTGAGCGCGAGGATCGCGCCGCTCATCCGGAACGGCAGGAACGTGATCACGGGCGTCATGCTGTTCGGCAGCACGTGGCGCCAGATGATCTGCCAGTTCGTGAGCCCCATCGCGCGGGCCGCGCGCACGTAGTCCTGCGTGCGGTTGCGCAGGAATTCGGCACGCACGTAGTCGGCCAGGCCGATCCAGCCGAACAGCGACAGCAGCACGATCAGCAGCAGGAAGCTCGGCTCGAAGATCGACGCGAAGATGATCAGCAGGTACAGCTCGGGCAGCGAACTCCAGATCTCGATCAGCCGCTGCCCGACGATGTCGATGCGCCCGCCGAAGAAGCCCTGCACGGCGCCCGCGGCGATCCCGAGCAGCGTGCCGATCGCGGTCAGGACCAGCCCGAACTCGACCGACACGCGGAACCCGTACACGAGCCGCGCGAGCAGGTCGCGCCCCTGCGCGTCGGTGCCGAGCCAGTTCGCACGCGACGGCGGCGCCGGGTTCGGCACGCTCGAGAAATAGTTCAGCGTGTCGTAGTAATAGCGGTTCGGCGGATACACGACGAAGTTGCCCGGCGCCTCGAGCCGCTTGCGGACGTACGGATCGAGATAGTCGGCCGGCGTCGGGAAGTCGCCGCCGAAGGTCGTCTCCGGATACGCATGGAACATCGGGAAATAGGTCTGGCCGTCGTAGCGCACGACGAGCGGCTTGTCGTTCGACCACAGCGGCGCCGCGAGGCTCGCGGCGAACGCGACGACGAAGATCACGAAGCTCCAGTAGCCGAGGCGCTGCTGGCGAAAGCGCTGCCAGACGCGGCGCGCGGGCGACGGCGACACGCGCGCACGGGCCGCGTCGATGCGGGACGACACGACGGCCCAGTTCATCGCGCACCTCGCCCGGCGAGCGCGGGCAGGCGGACGGGCGCGCCGGCGAGCGGCGTGCTGGCGGACGGTTTCATGTCAGCGCTCCAGGTTGTCGAATTGAATGCGCGGGTCGACCCACACATAGCAGAGGTCCGAGATCAGCTTGGTCGCGAGCCCGATCAGCGTGAACAGGTACAGCGTGCCGAGCACGACCGGATAGTCGCGCCGCACGACCGACTCGTACGACAAGAGCCCGAGGCCGTCGAGCGAGAACAGCGTCTCGATCAGCAGGCTGCCCGTGAAGAACGCGCCGATGAACGCGGCCGGAAACCCGACGATCAGCGGCAGCATCGCGTTGCGGAACACGTGCTTCCACAGCACGGTGCGCTCGGCGAGCCCTTTCGCGCGCGCGGTCAGCACGTATTGCTTGCGGATTTCGTCGAGGAACGCGTTCTTCGTGAGCATCGTGATGACCGCGAAGCTGCCGACGACCGACGCCGTGATCGGCAGCGCGATGTGCCACAGATAATCGAGCACCTTGCCGGCGAGCGACAGCTGGGAAAAGTTGTCCGACGTGAGCCCGCGCAGCGGGAACAGCTGCCAGAACGAGCCGCCGCCGAACAGCACGAGCAGCAGCACGCCGAGCACGAAGCCCGGAATCGCATAGCCGACCAGCACGACGAGGCTCGTCGCGACATCGAACGGCGAGCCGTTGCGCACGGCCTTCGCGATGCCGAGCGGCACGGAGATCAGGTAGGTGACGAAGAACGTCCACAGCCCGATGCTGATCGACACCGGCAGCTTCTGCACGACCAGCGACCACACGCTCTGGTGGCGGAAGTAGCTGTCGCCGAGATCGAAGCGCGCGAAACGCTTCAGCATCAGCCAGTAACGCTCGAGCGGCGGCTTGTCGAAGCCGTACAGCGCCTTGAGCTGTGCGAGCTGCTGTGCGTCGACGCCGGTGTGCGCGCGCATTCCGAACGGCGCCGCGCCCTGCTCCGTCGCGCCCTTGCGCAGTTCCTGCACGGCCTGTTCGACCGGGCCGCCCGGCACGAACTGGATCACCGCGAACGTGAGCGTGAGCACGCCGACGAGCGTCGGGATCATCAGCAGCAGGCGTTTGAGGATGTAGCTCCACATAGGGCGTCGACTCGCGATCGATAGGCTGGGTTGAACGAAGGGCCGGCAGGCTTCAGTGATCGGGCTTGGCCCACCAGGTCGATACGACCCAGCCCTCGGCCGAATAGTACAGCGGCAGCGTTTGCGGATAGCCGAGCGTGCGCTTGTATGCGATCCGGTGCGTGGTGCTGTACCACTGCGGAACGGCGTAATAGCCGTGCATCAGCACGCGGTCGAGCGCATGCGTCGCGTCGAGCAGGTCCTCGCGCGTCTGCGCGGCGCCGAGCGCATGCAGCAGCGCGTCGACGGCCGGCGACTTCAGGCCGATGATGTTGTCGGAGCCCGGCTCGTCCGCGAACTTGCTGCCGTAACGCGAGAACTGCTCGGCGCCCGGTACCTGCACACCCGGCAGGCGAACCGTCGTCATGTCGTAGTCGAACGCGTCGAGGCGCTTCTGCAGCAGCGCGTAATCGGCCGTGCGAAAACGCGCGTCGATGCCGAGCTTCGCGAGATTGCGCTGGTAGGCGGTCACGACGCCTTCCATCGCCGCGCCCGAATCGTCGAGGATCTCGAACGTGAACGGCTCGCCCTGCGCGTTGCGCAACGCGCCGTCGCGGTAGGTCCAGCCGGCCTGCGCGAGCAGCGCGCGCGCCTTCAGCAGGTTCGCGCGCAGCGAGCCCGGCGGGTTCGTGTTCGGCTGCGTGACCATCGGGCCGAACACGGCCGGGTCGAGTTGCGTGCGCAACGGCTCCAGCAGCTTCAGTTCGCCCGGGCCCGGCGTACCGGTCGCCTGCAGGTCGGTATCGGCGAAATAGCTGTCGAGGCGCGTGTATGCGCTATAGAACAACTGGCGGTTCAGCCATTCGAAGTCGAACGCGAGATCGAGCGCCTGGCGCACGCGCACGTCGCGAAACAGCGGCCGGCGCAGGTTCATGAAGAAGCCCTGCATGCCCGCGCCGTTGTGCTGGCGGAACTCGCGCTTGACGAGCTCGCCGCTGTCGAAGCGCTTGCCGACGTCGCGCCGCGTCCAGTTGCGCGCGATGTATTCGACCAGCACGTCGTACTCGCCGGCCTTGAACGCCTCGAGCCGCGCGACGCCGTCGCCATAGAGCTTGTAGACGATCCGCTCGAAGTTGTCGGTCCCGACCCGCACCGGCAGGTCGGCGCCCCAGTACGCGGGATTGCGCCGATAGGTAATCGTGCGGCCGTTGTCGTAGCGCTCGATCAGGTACGGGCCGCTGCCGATCGGCTGCTCGAACGCGAGCTGGTCGAACGGAATCCGCGAACCGTCCGCGCGCAGCCCCCACTTGCGCGAGAACACCGGCACGCCGCCGGCGATCAGCGGCAGTTCGCGGTTCGTGCTGCGGAACTCGAAACGCACGGTCGCGGGATCGACCACCACCGCCTTCGCGATCTCGGCGAAATACGCGCCGAACTGCGGTGCGGCCTGCTTGCTCTTCAGCGTGTCGAACGAAAACCTGACGTCGTCGGCCGTGACCGGATCGCCGTTCGAAAAGCGCGCGCGCGGGTTCAGGTGAAACGTGACCGAGCGGCGGTCCGGCGCGATCGCGATGTCGTCGGCGAGCAGCCCGTAGGCGGATGCCGGTTCGTCCATGCTGCCGGTCGCGAGGCTCTCGAACAGCAGGTCGATGCCCGGTGCGGGGTTGCCGCGCATCGTGAACGGATTGAACTTGTCGAACGACGTGAGCCGGCTCGGGTTCGCGAGCACGAGCGTGCCGCCCTTCGGCGCGTCGGGGTTCACGTAGTCGAAATGCCTGAAGCCCGGCGGATATTTCGGCTCGCCGTACTGCGCGATCGCATAGGCCGCGTGCGCGGCGGTTGCAGCCAGTACCGCCTGTAGTGCCCATGCTGCCGCCGTGCGGCCGGCGGCCCGTACCGCATGCGCGGCGCTGAAGCGGATGCGGGTGGCGGCGGTCCGGGGCGAACCCTTCGTCATAGAGGCCCTGTCGGTCGATTGAGGGATGGAACGTGGGTCGATTCTACCCATTCAATTCGACGTCGAGCCAACTTGCGGGTTTTCGCGCATGGCACCGGCACGTTGCGGCTGCCGCGTGCGACTCGCACAGGCAAAGAAAAACCGCCCGGTGTTCAGTTCACACGGGCGGTTTTCCTTCGAGGGCGCGCACGCATCGCGCGTGCGCCGCAGATCGATCAGCGCCAGCCGTTGTGACGGCCGTTGTCCCAGTGACCGCGATCGCCGTGCCAGCCGCGGCCATGATGGCGATACCACTCGTCGCGGCCCCAGTAGCGGCGGCCGTCCCAGTAGCGATCGCCGTGCCAGCCGATCACGATCGCCGGGGCCGGCGCGTAGACGGGCGCCGGCGCATACACGGGCGCCGGCTGGTAGACGACCGGCGGAGGCGGCGGCGCATACACGGGCGCGGGGGCGACGTAGACCGGGGCCGGCACGCCGACGTTGATCCCGACATTGACTCCCGCCATTGCTGCGCCCGACACGAGCAAGGCCGTCATACCGGTCAAGAGCGAGGCAATACGCAAAGTCTTCATGGATTCCTCTTCGAGTTGTTTCGTGTGTGATTCGACTATAACGGCACGCACAGTCTCCGCATATTTCAAGTTTGTAAGAACTGATGCGCTGCATCGCACGTGGAAGCGTCCGCTAACGTCTTGTAACAATTGACGCGCTGCCGCGATGTCCGTTCCGCCGTTTCCTGAAACATCTTTCATCCTGGCCCGCGTCCGCGCCGAGCGACGCCACGCACACCGCGCGGCCACAATGACAAAGGCGGCACTCGCGTGCCGCCTTTGATGCATGAATGCGCATGGAGATCGTCCGCTGCGCCGCGATGCCGCTCAGCCGCTCTGGGCTCAGCGCGACATCATGTTCATGCTGACGTTGTGCATCACCCACAGCGTGCCGACGATCAGGATCGCCGCCGTCAGCACGGTGTAGCTGAACGCCATCACGTTCCAGCGTTGGCCGGACGAACCGTTCATGTGCAGGAAGTACACGAGGTGCACGACGATCTGCACGAATGCGAGCACGGCGAGCGCGATCAGCGATGCGTGCGGCGACAGCACGCCGCCCATCACGAGGCCGAACGACGCGGCCGTGAGCAGCACCGACAGGATGAAACCGGCGACATAGCCGCCGACGCTGCCGTGCCCTTCTTCGAGTTGCGACGAATGCGAATGGGCCATTTAGATCACGCTCGCGAGATAGACAAAGGAAAACACGCAGATCCACACGATGTCGAGGAAGTGCCAGAAGAGGCTCAGGCACGTCAGACGCCGCAGGTCGCGATCGGTCAGGTCGCCGCCGCGCAGCACGATCTGCCCGGCGAGCACGATCATCCACACGAGGCCGGCCGTCACGTGCAGCCCGTGCGTGCCGACCAGCGTGAAGAACGCCGACAGGAACGCGCTGCGCTGCGGGCCCGCGCCTTCCGCGATCAGGTGCGAGAACTCGCGCAGCTCCATCGCGAGGAACGCCGCGCCGAGCACGAATGTCACCGCGAGCCACGCGAGCAGCGCGCCGCGCCGCTGCTTGTACGCGGCCAGCATCGCGAAGCCGTAGGTGATGCTCGACAGCAGCAGCGCGGCGGTTTCCACCGCGACGCCCGGAATGTCGAACAGGTCCTTCGCGGTCGGACCGCCCGCGTACTGGTTGCCGAGCACCGCGAACGTCGCGAACAGCGCCGCGAAGATCACGCAGTCGGTCATCAGGTACAGCCAGAAGCCGAACACCGAGTGCGACGGCGGATGGTCGTCGTGCTCGAGCAGGGTTGCGCTCAGGGTTTTCTGCAACATCAGTTGGCCTCCAGTTCCACGTCGTCGACACGCGTGGCCACGCGCGCCGCCGGTTGCTTCTCTTCGATCCTGCGCACCTTCGACGCCGGGATGTAGTAGCCGTCGTTGTCACGCGAGCTGTAGACCACGAGCGTCGCGACGATGCCGACCAGGCCGCCGATCGCCATCCACCAGATGTGCCACACCAGCGCGAAGCCGAGCACCAGGCTGAAGACCGCGACCACGAGACCCGCGCAGGTATTCGACGGCATGTGGATGTCGCGGATCGCCGCCGGGTTCGGCCGGCCGTCGCCGCGTGCCTTCATGTCGGCGTACGCGTCGAGCGTGCGCACTTGCGGGATCACCGCGAAGTTGTACTCGGCCGGCGGCGACGAGGTCGCCCATTCCAGCGTGCGGCCGCCCCACGGGTCGCCCGTGGTGTCGCGATATGCCGGCAGGTTGCGGTTGCGGATGCTGACCACCAGTTGCAGCAGCTGGCACGCGATGCCGATCGCGATCAGCACGGCGCCGAACGCGGCGACCAGCAGCCACGGATGCCACGCCGGATTGTCGTAGTGGTTCAGGCGCCGCGTCATGCCCATGAAGCCGAGCACGTACAGCGGCACGAACGCGACGTAGAAGCCGACCTGCCAGAACCAGAACGCAGCCTTGCCGAGCTTCTCGTTCAGCTTGAAGCCGAACGCCTTCGGGAACCAGTAGTTGAAGCCCGCGAGATAGCCGAACAGCACGCCGCCGATGATCACGTTGTGGAAGTGCGCGATCAGGAACAGGCTGTTGTGCAGCACGAAGTCCGCGCCCGGGATCGCCATCATCACGCCGGTCATGCCGCCGAGCGTGAACGTGACCATGAAGCCGATCGTCCACAGCACCGGCGTCGTGAATTCGATCCGGCCGCGGTACATCGTAAACAGCCAGTTGAACACCTTCACGCCGGTCGGGATCGCGATGATCATCGTCATGATGCCGAAGAACGCGTTCACGTTCGCACCGGAGCCCATCGTGAAGAAGTGATGCAGCCACACGAGGAACGACAGCACCATGATCGCGCAGGTCGCATACACCATCGTCTTGTAGCCGAACAGCGGCTTCTTCGAGAACGTCGCGATGACTTCCGAGAAGATGCCGAACGCCGGCAGGATCAGGATGTACACCTCCGGATGGCCCCACGCCCAGATCAGGTTCAGGTACAGCATCGCGTTGCCGCCGGCTTCGTTCGTGAAGAAGTGCATGCCGAGGTAGCGGTCGAGGCCGAGCAGCGCGAGCGTCGCGGTCAGGATCGGGAACGACGCCATGATCAGCACGTTCGTGCAAAGGGCCGTCCACGTGAACACCGGCATCTTCATCAGCGTCATGCCCGGCGCGCGCATCTTGATGATCGTCACGAAGAAGTTCACGCCGGTCAGCAGCGTGCCGACACCCGAAATCTGCAGCGCCCACAGGTAATAGTCGACCCCTACCCCCGGGCTGAACTGCAGCTCCGACAGCGGCGGATACGCGAGCCAGCCGGTCTGCGCGAACTCGCCGATCACGAGCGAGATGTTGATCAGGATCGCGCTGACCGCCGTCATCCAGAACGAGAGCGAGTTGATGAACGGGAACGCGACGTCGCGCGCGCCGATCTGCAGCGGCACGACGAGGTTCATCAGGCCGACCATGAACACCATCGCCATGAAGAAGATCATGATCACGCCGTGTGCCGTGAAGATCTGGTCATAGTGGTGCGGCGGCAGGTAGCCGGGCGCGTTGTACGCGAGCGCAAGCTGCATGCGCATCATGATCGCGTCGGCGAAGCCGCGCAGCAGCATGATCAGCGCGACGATGATGTACATCACGCCGAGTTTCTTGTGGTCGACCGTCGTCAGCCATTCCGTCCACAGCCACTTCCAGCGGCCGGTGATCGTCAGTGCGGCGAGAATGCCCAGCACGACCAGCCCCATGAAGGCGCCGGCCACCATGATGATGGGCTGATCGAACGGGATCGCCGCTAGTGTGAGTTTGCCGAACATGCGTTACCCCTTCGTGCCGCAGGCGGCGTCCTTCAGATCGAGGACGTGGCCATCGTTGTATTTCGCGATGATGTTGTGGAAGAGCCGCGGATCGACCGACGAGAAGTAGCGCACGGGCGCCTTCTCGCTCGGCTGCGCGACGGTGCCGTACACGGTCGCGTCGAGCCGGTCGGGCGAGGCCTTGACCTTCTGCACCCATGCGTCGAACTGTTCGCGCGGCTCGGCGAGCGTGCGGAACTTCATGTCGGAGAAGCCGCGGCCGCTGAAGTTGGCGGACGTGCCCGCGTAGTCGCCGGCTTCGTCGGCGATCAGGTGCAGGCGCGTCTGCATGCCGGCCATCGCATAGACCTGGCCGCCGAGCTGCGGAATGAAGAACGAGTTCATCACCGAATCCGACGTGATGCGGAAATTCACCGGCGTGCCGACCGGAATCGCGAGCTGGTTCACCGACGCGATGCCGAGTTCCGGATAGATGAACAGCCACTTCCAGTCGAGCGCGACGACCTCGACGTCGATCGGCTTCACCGACGACTCGAGCGGCTTGTACGGATCGAGCTCGTGCGTGGTTTTCCACGTGAGCACGCCGAGGAACAGGATGATCAGCGTCGGCACCGTCCAGATCACGACCTCGATCGCGGTCGAGTGCGACCAGTTCGGCGCATAGGCGGCGTTGCGGTTCGATGCGCGGTAACGCCACGCGAACCACAGCGTGAGCAGGATCACCGGCACGACGACGATCAGCATCGCCCATGTCGAGGTCGCGATCAGCGCCTTTTCGGCGGCCCCGACGCTTCCTTTCGGATTTAGTACATCTAAATTACAGCCTGACAGGCTCAGCGCCGCGCCGATCGATATCAGCGCCGTCCAGCCTTTTGAAGCTCTTCTTTTCATCACACAGCCCGAGGGTCATTGAATCCGTTGCGTTTGCCCGATGCGCATTCGATCCACGAAAGTGGCCGAATCATACGTCGCGCGGGCGCGGCGAAAAACCGGTGGGTGCGACAAATCATCATTGCAGAATCCGCAGTGAGACAGATTGTCGCGGGGCAATTTCACGCAGCCGGGAGGCGGCCGCGGGCCTCGGGTCTCACGCCGAGGGCCTTGAGACGGCCGAAATCGGCGGAAGCCGCGGGCTCGTGTCCGCCCTGCCCCGATGAATGCGCGCGCAACGAGGTCCGCATCGGCACGCGATGCGGACCTCGTGCGCGGCGTCACGCGCTCAGCCGTGCGCCGCGGCCATGTACGCCGGCTGCGCCGGTGCGCCGCCGTCCCCGGCCGGCAGCTTCGAACGGCTCGCTTCCTCGATCAGCCGTGCGACGGTCGGATCGATCGCGTCGGTGAACGGCTTCGGATCGACGCCCACCATCAACACGATCAGCGCGAGCGACGCGAACATCACGATCTCGCGACGGCTCAGGTCGGCGAGCTTCGCGATGCGCGGACCCGCGATCTTGCCGAACACGACGCGCTTGACCATCCACAGCGTGTACGACGCGCTGAGGATCAGCGTGAGCGCCGCGATCGCGCCGATCCAGAAGTTGACGCGGATCGCGCCCATGATGACCATGAACTCGCCGACGAAGCCCGACGTGCCCGGCAGGCCGACGTTGGCCATCGCGAACAGCAGCGCGAACGTCGCGAAGCGCGGCATCACGCCCGCCACGCCGCCGTACGCGGCGATCTCGCGCTGCTTCGTGCGATCGACCAGCACGCTCACGCACAGCAGCATTGCGCCCGCGACGAAGCCGTACGACACGAGCTGCACGATCGCGCCTTCGACGCCGATCTGGTTGAACAGGAACAGCCCGAGCGTGACGATCCCCATGTGCGCGACCGTCGAATACGCGAGCAGCTTGCCGAGATCGGTCTGGGCGAGCGCGATCAGGCTCGCGTAGACGATCGCGAACAGCGACAGCGCGATCACGGCCGGCGCGAAGAAGTGGCTCGCGTCCGGCGTGATCGGCAGCGCGAAGCGCAGGAAGCCGTAGCCGCCGAGCTTGAGCATCGCGAGCATCAGCGCGGCACCCGTCGGGCCGTCGGTGTAGACGTCGCGCAGCCACGTATGAACCGGCCACATCGGCACCTTGACCGCGAACGCGGCGAAGAAACCGAGGAACACCAGCAGCTGCGGCGCGAAGCCGAGCTGCAGCGTGCGCCATGCGTTCATGTCGAACGTATGCGACTTCGCGTACAGGTACAGCATCGCCATCAACAGCAGCAGCGAACCCGCGAACGAGATGAAGAAGAACTTCACGGCCGCGTAGACGCGATGCTCCCTGCCCCACGTGCCGATCAGCAGGTACAGCGGAATCAGCGTCGCCTCGAAGAAGATGAAGAACAGCAGCCCGTCCTGCGCGACGAACACGCCGACCATCAGCCCCGACAGGATCAGGAACGACGCGTAGTACTGCGCCACCCGCACCGTCACCGCTTCCCACGACGCGATCACGACGACGAGCGTCGTGAAGGCGGTCAGCACGACGAGCCACAGCGACGCGCCGTCGATCCCGACACGCCAGCCGGCGTTGAAAGCCGCCAGCCAGTTGCGGGTTTCGGCGAACTGCATCGCGGCCGAGTGCGAATCGAAACCGGTGACGAGCGGCACGACGGCGGCCAGCCCCGCGAGTGCGCCGACCAGCGCGATCAGCCTCGTGCGACGCGGATGACGGTCGGAACCGGCGCGCAGCAGGCACGCGCCGAACAGGATCGGAACCCAGATCGCCAGGCTCAGAAAGGGGAAATCATGCATGTCAAACAGGCCTTGAGAGGGTCGCGCGCTGCATCGGAAACAGGCGTGACGAAGGAAACGAAATCAAATCGACAGATAGATTTCGCGGACCGCCAATGTTGGCAAAATGTAAAGCGGAATCAGGGCAAAGCTTGACGCCGCTCAAGCGCAATCGGGTTAACCAGCATAAGGCGAATGATTATTTTTTGCATCGCAGCAGAGGAGCTTTTCACGACGCCCGGATAGATCGCTGATTTTTATGCGTAATTTTTCGTATTGTGATGCGACGCCGATCGCACGAATCGGTGCGATGCCGCATTTTTGGCCGGAAGACCGATTCTTCGGGGCGCAAGCGTAGAATGCGGGGAAGGATGAATGAGAGCGATTCAATCCTTACACGGATACTTTCATTTTTATTTCACCGGCCGCCGATCGCCGCGATCCGGAACACCGGAAATCGCGGCGCATTCCGTCAGCGTTGATGGCTCAGCCTGTCCCATACGCGCATCGTCACCGCGCGATAGTGGTTGTGTTGCGCGGGGAAATGGACGAAGCGGCTGTCGCGCGTCGCATAGACCGGCGATGACGCGAGCGACATCGCATCGACGATGTAGCGCGCGTCGATCATGCCCGCCTCCAGCAGTTCGACATAGAGCGCCTGCTGGTCGCCGCCGCTCGCATAGACCGACGACCGATCGCCGATGCGCTCGATGCGCGCACATATGCGCTCGACCAGTTCGCGCATCGGCGCGACGTTACGCACGCCGATCATGCACGAGTTGATCGCCCAGGCCGTGTGGTCGGTGCCGATCACGAAATCGCGGCCGTCGATCACGCCGTCGACCGTCTGGCGCTGGTCGATCGCGAGGATGTCGGCGTCGACCCAGAACACGAACGCGTGATCCGGCAGATGTTCGCGAATCAGGTGCAGCTTCGCCCAGTTCGCATCGACGCCGGCCGGCAGGAGCGCGGGCGGTTCGCGATACGCGTGGTACGCATAGCCGTGTCGCGTGCAGTAGCGAACGAAGTTCTCTTCGTGAAGATCGCCGTAACCGGCGATGTGCGACGTGTGCAGGCTCACGAACGCAATGCTTGCATGCGGGTTCAGGTGTCGCGCCGGTTCGCGCGGGCGTTGCTGCGCGGTGCGCCAGTCGTCCATCGCGCTCGGCTGCTCGCCCCGCTGGACACGCGCCGCGTCGTCGACGAGCGCGAGCACGTAGCGAAAGTCGTAGTCGGGCGTCGGCACCCATACGCCATCGATCTGCTGCCATTCGGGCGCCTGGTGCGCCACGAGCGGATGCGCGCCGACGACCGCGTCGATCGCTAGCCCGTCGCGCCATACCGTCTGGGCCGACGCGAAATGGCCGGTCGCGAGCGGCTGGTCGAACGGCAGCGGCGGGAAGTGCTCGGCAAGCAGCGTCGCCTCGCATGCGTGTTGCCGCTCGGGCAGGCGCATCGCCCACTTGCCGAGCTCGACCACCAGCTTGCGCAAGCACTCGCGCACGTCGGGCACGTTGCGAAAGATCATGCCGCTCGCGGCGGGCAACGACGACTTCGAGGTCTGCGTCGTGACGATCGCGTCATAACCGTCCGCGACGGCCGGCAACGCATGCTGGCCGAACACGACCGAGAACGGATCGAGCACGAGCAGCAACGCGCCCTGCTCCATCGCGACGAGCTGCGCGATGATCGCGTGGTACTTGTGCAGCACCTGCTGGCGCTCGCCGTACACGTGCGTGCCGTCGACGATCGCGTGCCGGTAGCCGTGGGCCCGCGCGTAACGTTCGTGATTGTCGACGAGCCCGTCGACGGGACGGTGCGAAAGGATGGTCAGTACGGAATGCATGCGTGCCGGAACTCCCGATTGAGCCGCGCGAGGCGATACGCCTATTTAGCGCATGAGCGCCGCCCGAGTCGAGCATTGATTGGCTGTCCGGACGAAGCGTGGCGCCGGGCGGTGCGTGCGGAAACGACGCCGGAAAAGAAAAAGCCCCGCAAGTCCGAGAACTTGCGGGGCTTTGTCACCGCTTTTGGCGGAGACGGAGGGATTCGAACCCTCGATCCAGGTTTTGGCCCAGATGCTCCCTTAGCAGGGGAGTGCCTTCGACCTCTCGGCCACGTCTCCCAAACTTTCGCTCGCACCAGGGAGGCAGTGCGACGAGAACGAGATAATATAGGGTTTCGAACCGTGCGTCAATTTCCGTGATGCATTTTCTTCAATACATCACGAAAAAATTCACGCGGCCTGGTCGAGTTCGAATGCCTTGTGCAGCGCGCGGACGGCCAGCTCCATGTATTTCTCGTCGATCAGCACCGAAATCTTGATTTCGGACGTCGAGATCATCTGGATGTTGATGCCCTCTTCCGACAGCGTGCGGAACATCTTGCTCGCGACGCCCACGTGCGAACGCATGCCGACGCCGACGACCGACACCTTCGACACCTTCGGGTCGCCCTGCACGCGCTCGGCGCTCACATGGCCCTGCACCTGGTTGGTGAGGATGTCCATCGCCTTCTGGTAGTCGCCGCGGCCGACCGTGAACGTGAAGTCCGTCTTCCCTTCGACGCTCTGGTTCTGGATGATCATGTCGACGTCGACGTTCGCGTCGGCGACCGGGCCGAGGATCTGATACGCGATGCCCGGCTTGTCGGGCACGCCCATCACCGCAATGCGTGCTTCGTCGCGCTGGAACGCGATGCCGGAAATGACTGCCTTTTCCATGGTCTCGTCTTCTTCAAAAGTAATCAGGGTGCCCGAGCGCATTTCTTCGTCGAGCGCAATCAGCGGATCGGTCAGGCTCGACAGCACGCGCGTCTTCACCTGGTATTTGCCGGCGAATTCGACCGAGCGGATCTGCAGGACCTTCGAGCCGAGGCTGGCCATTTCCAGCATTTCCTCGAACGTCACGCGATCGAGGCGTCGCGCCTCTTCGACCACGCGCGGGTCGGTCGTGTAGACGCCGTCGACGTCCGTATAGATCAGGCACTCTTCGGCATCCAGCGCGGCCGCGACCGCCACCGCCGACGTGTCCGAGCCGCCGCGGCCCAGCGTCGTGATGTGGCCGTCCGGATCGACGCCCTGGAAGCCCGTGATGATCACGACCTTGCCGGCGTTCAGATCGGCCTTCACGCGCTCGTCGTCGATCGAGTGGATGCGCGCCTTCGTGAACGCGCTGTCCGTCTTGATCGGCACTTGCCAGCCGGCATAGCTCACGGCCTCGACGCCGATTTCCTGCAGCGCGATCGACAGCAGGCCGACGCTGACCTGCTCGCCGGTCGACGCGATCATGTCGAGCTCACGCGGGCTCGGCTGGCTCGAAATCTCTTTCGCGAGACCGAGCAGACGGTTGGTTTCGCCGGACATCGCGGACGGCACGACCACCATCTGGTGCCCGGCCTGATGCCATTTTGCGACGCGTTTCGCGACGTTCTTGATGCGCTCGACCGAGCCCATCGAAGTGCCGCCGTATTTGTGTACGATGAGTGCCATTGTCGTTCTGAACTGGAGGAGAAGCCGCACGGGCGCGCTGGGCAGGCCGCGTTGCCGTTCGGTCACGCGGCTTGTGGCTGTGGACGGACGACGAGGGGGACGGCTGGGACGCAACACGCAAGCGTGACGGATTTTGCCCGGAAGGCCGATCAGGCCGCGCAAACCGGGTACGTCACGCGGAAAACCTGCACAAATCGCTCAAAAATCGAGCCGAGCAAACGACCGAGCGTACCCGATAGAGGCCCGCTTGACAAGCCGCTCACCGGTTCGGCAAGCGTTCCGGCGCTGTTTACCAAATGGTGAAAACCGGCGCGCGATCGCGCGGCGGCAAGCGTGTCGCCGCTATGCGATCAGCAGGTCGGGACGCCATTCGATCCGGCGCCACGCGCCGGCATCGGCCAGCCCGTCGCCGTGATTCACGCCGAGCCGCGGCACGTAGACGAGCCGCTCGCCCGCAAACAACAGCGGCACGTCGCGCTGCCAGGCCGGCACGCCGCGCTCCTGGAACAGGTTCTTCAGCGTGCGGCCCGGGCCGCCGGGCGACGTACGCAGCCGCTCGCCGCCCGCGCGGGCGCGCGCGGCGAGCGTCGCGCCGCGCAGCAGCGCCTCCGGCACCGCGCCGTCGCTGCCGGCCTCGGCCGGCGCGAACACGAACGTGCCGCGCCATGCCGGCACGCGCCAGACTTCCTGGCCGTCCCACGCGAGCGAGGATTCGGGATGCGGCGTTCCGGTGCCGTCGTCGGCCGGCTCGGCGCTGTCGCCCGCCTCCCAGTACACGGTGTCGCGATAGAGCCGCAGGCACTGCCCCGCGTGATCGACCCGCAGCGCATGCGCGTCGTGCGCGGCGCGCAGCTGCCGCATCATGTTCGCCAGCCGCCCCGCCGACGCACCGGGCAGCCCGAGCCGGCGCATCCAGAAACGCAGCAGGTTGGCGCCGCGCGTATCGTCGAACGCGACCAGCGCATCGCGCGACAGCGCGCGGCCGTCGTCGCGCGCGGCGCCGGCGAAATCCAGTTCGGCGAGATCGTCGAGCAGCCGCTGCGCGGCGGCCGCATGCTGGGCCGCGCGGCCCAGCGCATCGCGAAAACCCGGGAAATGCACGGCGAGCGCCGGCAGCACGTCGATGCGCAGCGCATTGCGCGCGTAGCGCGTGTCGCCGTTCGATTCGTCGTCGATCCACGTCAGCGCGCGCTGCGCCGCATAGCGCTCCAGTTGCGCGCGCAACAATCGCAACAGCGGCCGCACGCGCTCGACGCTTGCGCCGTCAGGCCGATAACGCGGTGCCATCGCGGCCAGGCCCGCGATCCCCGCGCCGCGCAACAGCTGAAGCAGCACGGTCTCCGCCTGGTCGTCCGCATGCTGCGCGACCCAGAGCGCGGCCACGCCGTGGCGCTCGCACATCGCGTCGAGCGCCGCATAACGGCGCTCGCGCGCGGTCGCCTCGATGCCGAGGCCGCTGTCGCGCGGCACATCGACACGCTCCGACTCGAACGCGACGCCAAGTTGCCCGGCCGTCGCCTGCGCATGCGCGACCCATGCGTCAGCGTTCGCGCTAAGGCCGTGGTGCACGTGCAGCGCGACGCAACGCGCGGCGCCCGCCACACGCACGGCCGCGTCGAGCAGCACCGTCGAGTCGAGGCCGCCGCTGTACGCGATCGCGATGCGCGCATCGGCCGGCAGATCGGCAAGCGCAACGCCGACCGCGTCGAGGACGACACGGTCGGCGGAGAATTCGGTCGGGGGGATCACGAGCGAGACGCGCCCCGGACGGCGCGCGATGCGAACACGCCGGTCATGCGCCGGGCGTGGTTTCCTTGAACTTGCCGTAGGCCATCAGGCGCTCGAAGCGGCGCTCGCGCAGCGCATCGATGCTCATGCCCTGGAACTGGCGCAGCGAATCGGCGAGCGCACGGCGCAGCAACGCTGCCATGCCCTTCGGATCGCGGTGCGCGCCGCCGAGCGGCTCGTTGATGATCTTGTCGATCAGGCCCAGCGCCTTCAGGCGATGCGCGGTCAGGCCCAGCGCTTCCGCGGCCTCGGGCGCCTTCGCGGCGCTCTTCCACAGGATCGACGCGCAGCCTTCCGGCGAGATCACCGAGTAGGTCGAGAACTGCAGCATCATCACGGTGTCGGCCACGGCGATCGCGAGCGCACCGCCCGAACCGCCCTCGCCGATCACGGTCGTGATGATCGGCGTCTTCAGTTCGGCCATCACGTACAGGTTGCGGCCGATCGCCTCCGACTGGCCGCGCTCTTCCGCGCCGATGCCCGGGTATGCGCCCGGCGTGTCGACGAACGTGAAGATCGGCAGCCCGAATTTCTCGGCGAGACGCATCAGCCGTTCGGCCTTGCGATAGCCTTCCGGACGCGGCATCCCGAAGTTGCGCGCGGCGCGCTCCTTCGTGTCGCGGCCCTTCTGATGGCCGATCACCATGCACGGATGGCCGCCGAAGCGCGCGAGGCCGCCGACGATCGACAGGTCGTCCGCGAACGCGCGGTCGCCATGCAGTTCGTGAAAATCGGTAAACAGTTCCGCAACGTAATCGAGCGTGTACGGACGCTGCGGATGCCGCGCGATCTGCGAGACCTGCCACGGCGACAGGTTCGCGTAGAGGTCCTTCGTCAGTTGCTGGCTTTTCTTCGACAGCCGCTCGATTTCTTCCGAAATATCGACAGCCGAGTCGTCCTGCACGAATCGCAGCTCTTCGATCTTGGCCTCGAGTTCGGCGATCGGCTGTTCGAAATCCAGAAACGTGGTCTTCATGTGTTCGAATCCTTGGGTCTTGCGGCAGCGCGTATTCTACCCGCGCGGGCGACGTGCAAAACCGGCTCTCAACTATTGATGTTTAAAACCCGATAGCCGTCAATCGGCGTCGGCGTCCGGTGCGTCGAGGCTGCGCCACATGTACCAGGTCGCGACGGTACGCCACGGCTCCCAGTTGGCGGCCACTTCACGCGCCTCGCTGCGCGTTACGGGCTCCCCGCTGAAGTAATTGACGCTGATCGCGCGGATCAGGCCCGGATCGTCGAGCGGCAGCACGTCCGGCCGCGACAGGTTGAAGATCAGGAACATCTCGGCCGTCCAGCGGCTGATGCCGCGGATCTGCGTGAGTTCCGCGATCACGTCCTCGTCGTCCATCGACGTCCATTTGTCGACGTGCAGCGCGCCCGACACGAAGTGTTGCGCGAGATCGAGAATATATTCCGTCTTGCGCTTCGACAGCCCGCACGCGATCAGCTTGTCCGCGCCGAGCCGGATGACCGGCTGCGGTGCGAGTTTCGGACACGCATCCTCGATGCGCGCCCACAGCGCCTGCGCGGACGGCACCGAGATCTGCTGGCCGACGACCGAACGCGCGAGCGTGACGAACGGGTCGCCGCGCTTCACGAGATGCGCGGGGCCGAACTTCGGGATCAGCTTCTTCAGGATGCGGTCGCGCTTGACGAGATCGGCGCTCGCTTTATCCCAGTACGCGGGACGCACGACGCCATCGGCGCCGTCGACTGCCGCATCGGCTGCCCGCACCTTGCGGGCCGCGTCGGCGGCCGCCATCGCGACCTCCGGCTGCGCCGCGTCCACGCCCTTCGCGCGCGCGGGCTTTGCATGACCGTTGAGCGCGCCGTTCGGCACGGCGCGCGTCGCGTCCGCCTTCGCCGCTGGCGCGCGCTTGGCTGCCGGACGCGCGGCGAGCGGAGTCGCACGCCTGACCGGCGCTTTTCTGGCCGTTGCCATCCTGCCTCCTACCTGACGGATCGGTCAGTGGAACGCATCGCGCTCATACGCGACGCCATTCGGTCGATCCGCCCGGTTTGTCTTCAAGTGCGATACCGGCGTCGAGCAGTTCCGCCCGAATCCGGTCCGCTTCGGCATAGTCCTTCGCTTGCTTCGCCGCGACACGCGCGGCGATCTTCGCTTCGATTTCGTCGGCTGCGAGCCCGCCCGCCTGCGCGGCACCGGTGCCCTGCTGCAGGAACGCGCGCGGTTCGCGGCCGAGCAGGCCCAGGAGGCCCGCCAGTTGTTTCAGTTGCCGCGCGAGCGATGCATCGCGCGTGCGATTGACTTCACCCGCCAGTTCGAACAGCGTCGCCACCGCGACCGGCGTGTTGATGTCGTCGTTCATCGCGGCCGCGAAACGCTGCGCGTGCGGCTCGTTCCAGTCGAGCGCGAGCGTGTCGGGCTCGACATCCTTCAGCGCCGTGTACAGGCGCGTGAGCGACGCGCGCGCGTCGTCGAGATGCACGTCGCTGTAGTTGAGCGGCGACCGGTAGTGCGTGCGCACGATGAAGAAGCGCATGACCTCGGCGTCGTACCGCTCGAGCACTTCGCGGATCGTGAAGAAGTTGCCGAGCGATTTCGACATCTTCTCGTTGTCGACCTGCACGAAGCCGTTGTGCATCCAGTAGTTGACGAACGTCTGGCCGGTCGCGCCTTCGCTCTGCGCGATCTCGTTCTCGTGGTGCGGGAATTGCAGATCCTGCCCGCCGCCGTGGATGTCGAAATGCTCGCCGAGCAGCGTGCAGCCCATCGCCGAGCACTCGATGTGCCAGCCCGGCCGGCCCATCCCGTACTTCGATGCCCACGACGCACCGTCGGGCTCGTCCTCCTTCGCGCGCTTCCACAGCACGAAGTCGAGCGGATCCTGCTTCGCATCGTTTGCGGCAACGCGCTCGCCCGCGCGCAGGTCGTCGAGCGACCTGCCCGACAGCTTCCCGTAGTTCGCGAACTTGCGCACCGAATAGTTGACGTCGCCGTCGCTCGCCTGGTACGCGTAGCCGTTCGCCTCGAGCTTCTCGATCATCCCGAGCATCTGCGGAATGAACTGCGTCGCGCGCGGCTCGATGTCCGGACGCTGGATGCCGAGCGCCGCCTCATCCTCGTGCATCGCGCCGATGAACCGGTCGGTCAGCGACTTGATCGTCTCGCCGTTCTCGACCGCGCGGCGGATGATCTTGTCCTCGATGTCGGTGATGTTGCGCACGTACGTGACCCGATAGCCGATCGCACGCAGCCAGCGCTGGACGAGGTCGAACACGACCAGCATGCGCGCGTGGCCCACGTGACAATAGTCGTAGACGGTAATCCCGCATACGTACATCCGCACTTCGCCTGACTGGCGCGGCACGAAAACTTGCTTGTCACGCGCGAGCGTGTTGTAGATGCGCAGTGATTCCATAGAGATGAACCGTGAGCCGAAGGAAACCGCCCTGGCGAAGCTCGCCCAGCATGCGAAACGCACGGACCACCTGCTGCGGCTCGCCGCCGCGCGTCCTCGTTATCACATGGGGCGGTCAGGCTGCAAGCACAGCGGTGACGGCCACGAGAGGCAAAGAAAGACTGTCTGCCGCTCGCCGGAACGCGCAGACGTTTTGTTAGAATGGCTCGGAGTATAACATTCCGATTTACGCCTATGAAACCTCATCGCGGCCGCGCGCCGAGCGCTGCGACCCTCGTTGCGACCGCCGTCATGGGCGTCGCACTGACGCTGTTCGCAGCCCCCGCGGCGCATGCGCAGAAGGCCCCGGCCACCGCCGACGGCACGCCCGAAATCGACGCGTCGATCTCCGGCAAGCAATGGAAACAGGCGCTCGCGCAACTCGACGCGCGCATCGCGGCGAATCCGCACGACGTGCAGGCGCAGTTCAAGCGCGGCACCGTGCTCGCCCGCCTGAACCGCGACGACGACGCGATCCAGCAGTTCATCGCGATCACGCAGGCCTACCCCGAACTGCCCGAACCGTACAACAACCTCGCGGCGCTCTACGCGAAGCACGGCCGCTACGACGAAGCGCGCAGCGCGCTCGTCACCGCGACGCAATCGAACCCGAGCTACTCGCTCGCATACGAGAACCTCGGCGACCTCTATCTGCGCCTCGCGGCCGAATCGTACAAGCGCGCGCAAGCGCTCGGCCGCACGAGCGGCGCGACCGCACAGCGCCTCGCCGACCTGCAGAAGATCGTGTCGCCGCCGAAGCCGGCCGCCAACGCGCGCGGCGTCACGCCGGCCACGCGCGCATACACCGATCGCGCCGCCGCAAACGTGAGCACCACCACGCTGCCGATATCGCCGACGTTCCAGTTCAACGGTCCGTCCGGTGCGCTGGCAGCGCCGTACGTCGCGCCGTCGCAGTAAGCGGCGCAACCTTCCCTCCCTCCCAACCTGAGGATCGCAATGAAACGTCTGTTGCTGGCGCTTGGCGGCGCCGCCCTTCTCGCGACCGCGCCCGCGTTCGCGCAATCGGCCACCGCGCACCCCGTCGTGCAGCTGAAGACCTCCCAGGGCGACATCCGTGTCGAGCTCTACCCGGAGAAGGCGCCGAAGACGGTCGCCAACTTCCTCGACTACGTGAAGGCCGGCCAGTACAACGGCACGATCTTCCATCGCGTGATCAAGGGCTTCATGATCCAGGGCGGCGGCTACAAGACCAACTTCGAGGAGAAGCCGACCCGCGCGCCGATCCCGCTGGAAAGCCGCAATGGTCTGAAGAACCTGACGGGCACGATCGCGATGGCGCGTACCAGCGATCCGAACTCGGCCACCGCGCAGTTCTTCATCAACACGGTCGACAACAGCGGCCTCGACTACCCGAACCCGGACGGCAACGGCTATGCGGTGTTCGGCAAGGTCGTGTCGGGCCTCGACGTCGTGAAGAAGATCGAAGGCGTGGCGACGACCTCGCGCGGCCCGATGCAGGACGTGCCGGCCCAGCCGGTCCTGATCGAATCGGCCAGCATCGTTTCGAAATAAGCACCTGCCGGCACGTCCGGCGCCACACGCGGCCGCGTCGCACGACCGGCCGCGTGCCATTTAAACCGCCTCACCGAAGGAATTCATCATGGTTGAACTGCACACGAACCACGGCGTGATCAAGCTCGAGCTGGACGCCGCGAAGGCACCGAAGACGGTCGAGAACTTCCTCAACTACGTGAAGAAGGGCCACTATGACGGCACGGTGTTCCACCGTGTGATCAACGGCTTCATGATTCAAGGCGGCGGCTTCGAGCCGGGCCTGAAGCAGAAGCCGACCGACGCGCCGATCGACAACGAAGCGAACAACGGCCTGAAGAACGACAACTACACGATCGCGATGGCGCGCACGAACGATCCGCACTCGGCGACCGCCCAGTTCTTCATCAACGTGAACGACAACGATTTCCTGAACCACTCGTCGCCGACGCCGCAGGGCTGGGGTTACGCTGTGTTCGGCAAGGTTGTCGAAGGCCAGGATGTGGTCGACAAGATCAAGGGCGTCAAGACGGGCAACGCGGGCTTCCACCAGGACGTCCCGACCGACGACGTCGTGATCGAAAAGGCCGTGGTGGTCTGACCCACAGCCGTTACGGAGGCACTTCGATGTTGCAGGAGAGTCCGCCGCGAAGCGTCTCCGCGGGCGTGCCGGGCGAGCGCGAATACGCGCAAGCCGCACGCCCGTTCCTGTTTCTCTCCGATCTGCACCTGAGCGAGGCGATTCCGAAGACGGTCGCCGCGTTCGAGCATTTCGTGAAATACACGGCCGACAGCGCCGACTCGGTGTTCATCCTCGGCGACCTGTTCGAATACTGGATCGGCGACGACGTGCTCGACCACGATCCGTTCGCGGCACGCATGGCCGCGCTGATGCATACGTTCTCGGAGCGCGGGATCGCGCTTTACGTGATGCACGGCAATCGCGATTTCCTGCTCGGCCGGCGCTTCATGAAGGCGGCCGGCGCGATGTTGCTGCGCGACCCGGCGCTGATCACGTCGTTCGGCCAGCGCATCGTGCTCACCCACGGCGACGCGCAATGCACGGCCGATCGCGGCTATCAGATATTTCGGCGGTTTGCCCGCAATGGCGTCGCGCAGGCGCTGTTTCTCGCGTGGCCGTTCCGCTGGCGCCGCGCGCTCGCGCAACGGATGCGCTCGAACAGCGAAGCGGGCCGGATGCGCCCCGCTTCGGCGATCTACGATGTCACGCGTGAAGGCATCGCCGCGCTGTTCCGGAAGAGCCGTGCGAGCGTGATCATTCACGGCCACACGCATCGCCCCGCGCGCCACCTCGAACCGGGCGGGATTCGCTGGGTACTGCCCGACTGGGATCTCGACCACGGCATGCCGCGCGGCGGCTATCTGCGCGTCGACGCCGAAGGCATCCACGCGATGCCGCTCGACTGACGCGAGCGACACGGCCGCAGCTGCCGGCGGCCGCCGGCATGCGCCGCATTACGCCTGGCGCTCGACCGCCTTGCCTTCCAGCACCGCCGACAGCCTGCGCAGATCGAGACGCGCCGCGTCCGCGCCCTGCAGCGTTTCCAGATGCGTGCCGAGCTGCTCGAGCGCCGCGACGATCTCGTCGACGCGCCGGCTTTCCTTCGCCGCGTGGTCGATCAGGCCGTGAATCGCGAGCGACATCGGGTCGTCCGCGTTCGGCGTGATCCCGTACGCGCAGAACGCGGCGCGCTCGGGCTGCGGCTTCGGTTGCGCCGGCATCACGATGCGCGCCGGATTGCCGACCGCGGTGCCGCCTGCCGGCACCGGCTTCACGACGACCGCGTTCGAACCGATCTTCGCGCCCGCGCCGACCGTGAAACCGCCGAGCACCTTCGCGCCCGCACCGACGATCACGCCGGCCTCGAGCGTCGGATGGCGCTTCGCGCCGCGCGTGAGCGACGTGCCGCCGAGCGTCACGCCCTGATAGATCGTGCAGTCGTCGCCGACGATCGCGGTTTCGCCGATCACGACACCCATCCCGTGATCGATGAACACGCGCCGGCCGATCGTCGCGCCCGGGTGGATCTCGATACCCGTCAGGAAGCGCCCGGCCTGCGACGCGAAGCGTGCGAGCCAGTAGCGCTTCGCGCGCCAGCACGCATGCGCGAAGCGATGCAGCACGAGCGCGTGCAGCCCCGGATAACAGGTCAGCACTTCCCAGGCACTGCGAGCGGCGGGATCCCGCTCGCGAATCGTCGCAACGTCTTCGCGCAGTCTGGTGAACATGATCGGGTCTGGGCTGGGGAAAAGGCCGGCACGCCCGCCGGCAACGGCCGGTCGTTATCGCGCCGGGTAATTTGCTTATGATGTTCGGCGATTGTAGGGCCACTCGCCCGCGGCCGCACAGCGTCGCGCGTTCCCCCCGTCGGCGGCGCGGGTATTCGCGCGGGACGCCGGTCGTGGCCAGGTAACGCGGTTATGCGGTTATGCGGTCGTCCGGCGGCCGGGCACGGACCGGGCACCCCCGTCGCGGCGGCCGATGCGACACGCCGGCTGCAGGCGGAGCGCATCCGTCGAACGCATGAGCGCCCCGCCGCGGCGTACTTCGGCCGCTTACGCGTCGCCTTCGGGCGTACCGGCCTTCAGCAAGATGTGCTTCGCGATGCCGCGCAGGATGTTGACCTCCTCGCGCTCGAGGCCGGTGCGCGCGAACAGGCGCCGCAGCCGCGGCATCAGCTTCTTCGGGTTGCGCGGGTCGAGAAAATCGAGCGCGACCAGCGCATTCTCGAGGTGCGCGTACATCCGCTCGATCTCGTCGCTCTGCGCGAGCGTGCCGACCTCGGGCTGCGCGTCGCGCGGCGACTCGCTTCCCTGCTCCAGGAACGCGACACGCAGTTCATACGCGAGCACCTGCACGGCCTGCGCGAGGTTCAGCGAACTGTAGGCCGGATTCGCCGGGATATGCGCGAGCGCGCTGCACTGCTCGACGTGCTCGTTCGCGAGGCCCGTGCGTTCGTTGCCGAACACGAGCGCGATGTCGCCGGTGCCGACCTGCGTGTGCGCCTGTTCGGCGGCCGCGCGCGGCGCAAGGCGCGGCGGTCCGTATTCGCGCGTGCGCGCGGTCAGCGCGATCGACCAGTGGACGCCGGACAGCGCGTCGCCGAGCGTGGGCACGACGTGCGCGGACGCGAGGACGTCGTCCGCACCGCTCGCCATCGCGATCGCCTCGGGGTCGCTCTGCACGTGCGGCACGCGCGGCGCGACCAGGACGAGCCTGGAGAAACCCATCGTTTTCAGCGCGCGGGCGGCCGCCCCGACATTGCCGGGATGGCTCGGCTCGACGAGCACGAAACGGGTGGAAGTGAAGCCGCCGGACAGCGGCGGGGACGAAGCCGCGCCCGATTCGGACGGCACGGCGGGGTTCTGCGGGGTTTCCACTACATACGACTCGGTTCGTCAGAATGGCAGTATGGTATCGCCATCGCCCCGGCAAACCCACTCGTCCGGACGGCCAGTGGGGTTTCCCCGCATCCCGGTCACCTGAAACTCCCGAAAATCGGGTAAAATCATGCGTTTACGCGCCGCACCCCGTGCGGCGCGGGTCGTACCCTGCTCTTTGTCAATTCGCGTCTCATCTCGCCCGGCACGTTTTGCGCCGTTCCGGGCGGTGTGTTCCACTTCGTGGCGGCCCGTGCCGCCGGCTACAGGATCCAGGCTCATGCATCCCATGCTCAACATCGCTGTCAAGGCTGCGCGCCGCGCCGGACAGATCATCAACCGTGCCTCCCTCGACCTCGACCTGATCGAGATCCGCAAGAAGCAGCAGAACGACTTCGTCACCGAAGTGGACAAGGCCGCCGAAGAGGCGATCATCGAGACGCTGAAGACCGCCTACCCCGACCACGCGATCCTCGCGGAAGAATCGGGCGAATCGGAGAACGAATCCGAATTCAAGTGGATCATCGATCCGCTCGACGGCACGACCAACTTCATCCACGGCTTCCCTTATTACTGCGTATCGATTGCGCTCGAGCACAAGGGCGTCGTCACGCAGGCCGTCGTCTACGATCCGAACAAGAACGACCTGTTCACGGCCACCCGCGGCCGCGGCGCGTACCTGAACGACCGCCGCATCCGCGTCGGCCGCCGCGACCGCCTGGCGGACGCGCTGGTCGGCACGGGCTTCCCGTTCCGCGAGAAGGACGGCCTCGACGCCTACGCGCGCCTGTTCACCGAAATGACGCAGGCCTGCACGGGGCTGCGCCGTCCGGGCGCGGCCGCACTCGACCTCGCGAACGTCGCGGCCGGCCGTCTCGACGCGTTCTTCGAGCAAGGCATCAACGTGTGGGACATGGCGGCGGGCAGCCTGCTGATCACCGAAGCCGGCGGCCTCGTCGGCAACTACACGGGCGACGCCGATTTCCTGCATCGTCACGAGATCGTCGCGGCGAATCCGAAGATCTACGCGCAGATGATCCCGATCCTGAACCGCTACAGCTACATGCATCCGGCAGCGGAGTAAATCCGCGCCGCGCCCGCGCCCGTCTCAACACCGCCACGACTTCGTGGCGACCGTATCCGAATATTCATGTTACGGCTAAGCGAACTTAAACTCCCGCTCGACCACCCCGAGAGCGCCCTCGAAGCCGCGATTCGCGCGCGCCTCGCGGAGCTTGGCGTGGCGGCAGACGGGCTCCTCCGTTACACGGTGTTCCGCCGTGCGCACGATGCGCGCAAGCGCTCCGACATCAAGCTCACGTACATCGTCGATGTCGAGGTCAAGGACGAAGCGGCCGTGCTTCCGCGACTCGCCGGCACGCCGCATTGCGGCGTGACGCCCGACATGGCGTACCACTTCGTCACGAAGGCGCCCGAGCACGGCAACTTCCTGCGCCCAGTCGTCATCGGCATGGGGCCGTGCGGCCTGTTTGCGGGGTTGATCCTCGCGCAGATGGGTTTCCGCCCCATCATCCTCGAACGCGGCAAGGCCGTGCGCGAGCGCACCAAGGACACTTTCGGCCTGTGGCGCAAGAGCGTCCTCAATCCCGAGTCCAACGTGCAGTTCGGCGAAGGCGGGGCCGGGACGTTTTCCGACGGCAAGCTGTACAGCCAGATCAAGGATCCCCATCACTACGGCCGCAAGGTGCTCGACGAATTCGTCAAGGCCGGCGCGCCGGAGGACATCCTCTATCTGAGCCGGCCGCACATCGGCACGTTCCGCCTCGTCAGCATGGTGGAAAAGATGCGCGCGACCATCCACGAACTGGGCGGTGAAGTGCGCTTCGAAACCCGGGTCGAGGACATCGAGATCGATCAGGGCAAGGTGCGCTCGCTGACGCTGTCGAACGGCGAAACGCTCCGGTGCGATCACGTGGTGCTGGCCGTGGGCCACAGCGCACGCGACACGTTCCAGATGCTGCACGTTCGCGGTGTGTATGTCGAAGCGAAGCCGTTCTCGCTGGGTTTCCGGATCGAACATCCGCAGGGGCTGATCGATCGCAGCCGCTTCGGCAAGTTCGCGGGCCACAAGCAGCTCGGCGCGGCCGACTACAAGGTGGTTCATCACTGCAGCAACGGACGCGCGGTCTACAGCTTCTGCATGTGCCCCGGCGGCACGGTGGTCGCCGCGACCTCCGAGCCGGGCCGCGTGGTCACCAACGGCATGAGCCAGTATTCGCGCGCCGAGCGCAACGCGAACGCGGGCATCGTCGTCGGCATCACGCCGGAGGACTATCCGGGCGGCCCGCTCGCGGGCATCGCGTTCCAGCGCAAGTGGGAAGAACGCGCGTTCGAACTCGGCGGCGGCGATTACAGCGCGCCGGGCCAGCTGGTCGGCGATTTCATCGCAGGACGGCCGTCGACGTCGCTCGGTTCCGTGGTGCCGTCGTACAAGCCGGGCGTGCGCCCGACCGACCTCAGCACCGCGCTGCCCGACTACGTGATCGAAGCCATTCGTGAAGCGCTGCCGCAGATCGACAAGAAGATCGCCGGCTTCGCGATGCACGACGCGGTGCTCACCGGCGTGGAAACGCGCACGTCGTCGCCGATCCGGATCCGGCGCAAGGACAATTACCAGAGCGTGAACGTCGAAGGGTTGTATCCGGCCGGTGAAGGCGCCGGGTATGCCGGCGGCATCTATTCGGCAGCCATCGACGGTATCGAGGTCGCGCAGGCGGTGGCGCTCGATCTGATGTCGGCGCACGCGTCCTGATATTGCCCGTCAGGCCCGGCGCACGAAGGTCCGTGCGCCGGGTGATCCAGCAGTATCTGCGCCCTGCCTGACAACGTTCGCCACGCGAAGCTACCCCCTCTTTGCGATGCGCCGCGGCCATTAGTGGTCAATGTGCCGAACACGGCCGATGCCAGGCCAAATTTCGCTTTGGTATACTCCGCGGCCGAATTCTCCACGTTTCCACGAATCCATGACCGCCGCACAGTCGGACAACGCGTCATCTGATTTCATGCCGGCCGACCTCAGGCAAAGCGTGGTCACGCAGACGCTGCCGCACGCCCAGGTCGGCATCAGCCGACTGCAGACATCTCGTAGAAATATTGGCCGAACCGCGCCATACGAACTTGAAGACGCCGATCTCATCGTGTTGCAATTGCGCGCGTTCGGCGAACAGGAATTGTGGCTTGACGGACGTGTTGCTCGTTTCGTCCCCTATGACGCAGGGACCGTCACGATTCACGACCTCGATCGCAGCTGGGTTTCCGACCTGAAGGGGGCGTTCGACTGCATCCATTTTCACCTCCCGCGCCGAACGCTCGAGGAGACAGTCGATGAAATCGGTGGCAGGCAGCGGCCCCAGCTTTACTTGCCGCCGCATTTGAGTGCGACGGATCCGGTCATCCATCGCCTGGGCCAAGCCCTGCTCCCCGCCCTGGCGCGGCCCGAGCACGCATCCCAGCTGTTCGTCGACCACGTCGCGCTCGCCTTCCAGACGCATGTCGCGCGTCTGTACGGCGGCATCGGCGAGCGGCGGGAGAAGTCGACCGGCAAACTCACGGCGTGGCAGGAGCGCGTGGCGAAAGGCTTTCTGCTCGAACACCTTACCGGCAACATCTCGATCGCCGATGTGGCGAAAGCGTGCGGCCTGTCTCGTGGCCACTTCGTCAAGGCCTTTCATCAGACCACCGGGTTACCGCCCCATCGCTGGCTGATCAATCAGCGCATCGAACGCGCAATGATGTACATGCGCACATCGTCGATGCCGCTGCAAATGATCTCGGATGCATGCGGCTTCGC
This sequence comes from Burkholderia sp. Bp8986, assembly GCF_003854225.1. Taxonomy (NCBI): domain Bacteria; kingdom Pseudomonadati; phylum Pseudomonadota; class Betaproteobacteria; order Burkholderiales; family Burkholderiaceae; genus Burkholderia; species Burkholderia sp. Bp8986. The sequence goes on from NZ_QTQM01000019.1 coordinate 33,763, forward strand.
CGACCAGAGCCACTTCACGAGAACATTCACGCGCGTGACCGGTGTTACGCCGCGTCGTTGGCGCATGGACAACGTTTGAGGAGCGTGGCCGACGCGGCTCTTGCGAGTCACATGAGCATCCGACCGACGGCCGCACCTGCAAAGTGACGGCAGTCAGCTGCACCGCACGAGATCGAATGATCGATATCGGCCATCAATCCGGTCGGTGCATGGACGACCGACGTCCCGCTTACGGTCAACGGCCCCGTATTGAGATGATCCACAATCTCGATGCCGACGCCGAGAAGCGGAAATTGCCTGCGCGGAACTACCCCCCTCGTCGCCGGCAACTAGCCGAACGGCGAGCTTCGCGCGTGCACATGGAAGCGACTGGTAAACTCGGGCAACCAAAGCAACAACTTCCTGCCTGACCTATGACCACGCTGTCGCCCGAAGCCTTCGCCGGCCATACTCCGATGATGCAGCAGTACCTGCGCATCAAGGCCGATCACCCCGACACGCTCGTCTTCTACCGGATGGGCGACTTCTACGAGCTGTTCTTCGAGGATGCGGAGAAAGCCGCGCGCCTGCTCGACCTGACCCTCACGCAACGCGGCGCCTCGGCCGGGACGCCGATCAAGATGGCCGGCGTCCCGCATCACGCGGTCGAACAGTATCTGGCGAAGCTCGTGAAGATGGGCGAATCGGTCGCAATCTGCGAGCAGATCGGCGACCCCGCCACGTCGAAGGGGCCAGTCGAGCGCAAGGTCGTGCGCGTCGTCACGCCCGGCACGCTGACCGACGCGGCACTGCTGTCCGACAAGAACGACGTCTACCTGCTCGCGATGTGCACGGGCCACAACAAGCGCGGCGTCGCGGTCAACATCGGCCTCGCGTGGCTGAACCTCGCGAGCGGCGCGCTGCGGCTCGCCGAGATCGAACCCGACCAGCTCGGCGCCGCGCTCGAACGCATCCGGCCAGCCGAAATCCTGACGGCGGACGGCGCGACCGACGCCGTGCCCGCGGGCGCCGGCGCGATCAAACGCGTGCCGGCATGGCACTTCGATATCGCATCGGGCACGCAGCGCCTGTGCGACCAGCTCGACGTCGCGGGCCTCGACGGCTTCGGCGCGCATTCGCTGACGAGCGCATGCGGAGCCGCCGGCGCACTGCTGCTGTACGCGGCCGCCACACAGGGTCAGCAATTGCGTCACGTGCGCAGCCTGAAGGTCGAGAACGAAACCGAATACATCGGGCTCGATCCGGCGACGCGCCGCAACCTCGAGTTGACCGAAACGCTGCGCGGCACCGAATCGCCGACGCTGTACTCGCTGCTGGACACCTGCTGCACGACGATGGGCAGCCGCCTGCTGCGTCACTGGCTGCATCATCCGCCGCGCGCGTCGGTCGCCGCGCAATCGCGCCAGCAAGCGATCGGCGCACTGCTCGACGCGCCGGCGAACGCGAGCCTCGACGCACTGCGCAGCGCGCTGCGCCAGATCGCCGACGTCGAACGGATCACCGGGCGGCTCGCGCTGCTGTCCGCGCGGCCGCGCGACCTGTCGAGCCTGCGCGACACGTTCGCCGCGCTGCCCGCGCTGCGCGAGCGCATCAGCGCGATCGTCGCGAACGCGGATGCGCTTGCCCGCGTCGACGCGGCGCTCGCGCCGCCCGCCGAATGCCTCGACCTGCTGACCAGCGCGATCGCCCCCGAGCCGGCCGCGATGGTGCGCGACGGCGGCGTGATCGCGCGCGGCTACGACGCGGAGCTCGACGAACTGCGCGACATCTCCGAGAACTGCGGGCAGTTCCTGATCGATCTCGAGGCGCGCGAGCGCACCCGCACGGGCATCGCGAACCTTCGCGTCGAATACAACAAGGTGCACGGCTTCTACATCGAGGTCACGCGCGGCCAGACTGACAAGGTGCCCGACGACTATCGCCGCCGCCAGACGCTGAAGAACGCCGAGCGCTACATCACACCCGAACTGAAGACCTTCGAGGACAAGGCGCTGTCCGCGCAGGAACGCGCGCTGGCCCGCGAGCGCGCGCTGTACGACGGCGTGCTGCAGGCGCTGCTGCCGTTCATTCCGGAGTGCCAGCGCGTCGCGTCGGCGCTCGCGGAGCTCGACGTGCTCGCCGCGTTCGCCGAGCGCGCCCGCACGCTCGACTGGGTCGCGCCCGCCTTCACCGACGAAATCGGCATCGAGATCGAACAGGGTCGCCACCCGGTCGTGGAAGCGCAGGTCGAGCAGTTCATCGCGAACGACTGCCGGTTCGGCGCCGAGCGCAAGCTGCTGCTGATCACCGGCCCGAACATGGGCGGTAAGTCGACCTTCATGCGGCAGACGGCGCTGATTGCGCTGATGGCGTACGTCGGCAGCTACGTGCCCGCGAAATCGGCCTGCTTCGGCCCGATCGACCGGATCTTCACGCGCATCGGCGCGGCCGACGATCTCGCCGGCGGACGCTCCACCTTCATGGTCGAGATGACCGAAGCCGCGGCGATCCTGAACGACGCGACACCGCAGAGCCTCGTGCTGATGGACGAAATCGGCCGCGGCACGTCGACGTTCGACGGCCTCGCGCTCGCATGGGCCATCGCGCGTCACCTGCTCGCGCAAAACGGCTGCTACACGCTGTTCGCGACGCACTACTTCGAGCTGACGCAGCTGCCGGCCGAATTCCCGCAAGCGGCCAACGTCCATCTGTCGGCCGTCGAGCACGGCCACGGCATCGTGTTCCTGCACGCGGTCAACGAAGGCCCGGCGAACCAGAGCTACGGGCTGCAGGTCGCGCAACTCGCGGGCGTGCCGGCGCCGGTGATCCGCGCCGCGCGCAAGCATCTCGCGTATCTCGAACAGCAGTCGGCCGCGCAGCACACGCCGCAGCTCGACCTGTTCAGCGCGCCGCCCGCCGTGGCCGACGAACTCGCGTGCGCGGATGCGCCGGCGCCGGCCGACGTCCCGCATCCGGCACTCGAAAAGCTGCGCGACATCGATCCCGACGACCTCAAGCCGCGCGAGGCGCTCGACCTGCTGTACGAACTGCGCACGCTCGTCCGCTCGCACGATGTCGACGGGCACGCGTAAACGCCTCCCGTCGGGCCGGCCGGCCCGCGCCGCCGCAGCCGCACTGGTCGCGGCGACGCTCGCGCTCGTGCAGGTGAGCACGCTCGCGGCACCGCCCAAGCGTGCCGCCGCCCCCTACTCGTTCGCGATCGTGTCGGGCGTCATCAACGCGCCGGCCGACGAGCCGGCCGCGCAGCGGCTGTTCGAATCGATCGCGCGCGAGCGCAATCTGGCCTTCGTCGTCTATGCGGGCGACCTCAAGGGTGCGAAGGAAGCGTGCCGCGACCCACTGTACACGCAGCGCGGCGCGATCCTGGGCGCATCGCGCGTGCCGCTCGTGTTCATTCCCGGCCACGACGACTGGGCAACGTGCAACACGGCGGCCGGCGGCAGCTACGATCCGGTCGAACGCCTGGACTTCCTGCGCCAGACGCTGCTGGCGGACGCCGCGCTGCCCGACGCCGGCGCGCTGCAGATCACCCGCGAAAGTGAAGTCGCGCGGTTCCGGCCGTATCGCGAAAACGCGCGCTGGATGCATGACGACGTCGTCTACGTCGCGCTGAACGCACCGGCGCCGAACAATCACTATCTGACGGCCGGCGGCCGCAACGGCGAATTCGAGGACCGCATCGTCGCGAACGGCTTCTGGATCGACCACGCCGCCGAATACGCGAAGCGGCGCGAAGCGCGCGCCATGGTGGTGATGTTCGAAGGCGATCCGCAGTTCGATCGCTACGAGCGGACCGAACGCTTTGCGTGGTTGCGTTTCAACCGGCCTCGCGTGCGCGACGGCTTCCGTGAACTGAAACGAACGCTGGTGAAGGCGGCGGCGACATTCCGCGGCCCGATTCTGGTGATGCACGCGAGCAGCGAGCCGCTTGCGAATGGTTTCCTGATCGATCGCCCGCTGCATGCGGACGACGGTGTGCTGGTGGGAAATGTGACGCGTGTCGCGATCGGACCGCGTCAGCCGGCGAATCAGTGGGTGAAGGTCAACGTGTCGCCGGCACGGCAGACGATCTTCAACGTGAGCCTGCAGGACGTGCCGAAGAATCTGCCAACCCCGCCCGCGCTGCCGGTCGTGCCGCGCGACGAGGTCCCGCTGCCGCAGATGCCGGAGATCCCGGCCTTGCCGGCCCTGCCCGACTCGTCGTCGGTCGCGCCGCCGCTGCAGGGCGACGGCACGACGCCGGGCGGCGCCTCGTGGCCCGCGCCGCCCCCTGCCTCGGGGCCGGCGCCCGGCCTGCCCGCCAGTTCAGTGCAGGGTGCGCCCTGACGGTGCGTCGCCGTCCTCGTCTTCGTCCTCGTCGACGATTTCGAGGCCTTCCGCGCCGTGCGCGTGCTCATGCTCGATCTCGTCCTCGGTCGCTTCGCGAACGTCCTTGACCGTGAGCGCGAAACGCAGCGCCATGCCCGCGAGCGGGTGGTTGCCGTCGAGCACGACCTTGTCTTCGGCGATGTCGGTGACCGTGTAGATCAGCGAATCCACTTCCTCGTCGCCGTCTTCCGGCGTGCCTTCGAACTGCATGCCCACTTCGATCGGCTCGGGAAAACGATCGCGCGGCTCGATCTTCACGAGTTCGGGATCGTAGTCGCCGAACGCGTCCTGCGGCTCGAGCTGAACCTGCGCCTGGTAACCGGGCTCCTGGCCGTCGAGCTGTTCCTCGATCTTGGGGAACGTGCCATCATAGCCGCCGTGCAGATAAACCATCGGCTCGTCGCTTTCCTCGATCAGATTGCCTTGCGCATCCGACAGCTTGTAAGCGACCGACACGACGGTGTTTTTTGCGATTTTCATCCAATTCTCCCAAATACAAGTCTCATTATACGATGCGCAACCGGTCTCAAGCCGAACCGCGGGATGCCGCTGACGCCCCGCTCGGCGCGCCGCCTTCCGATCTTCCCACGCCGCTGCTCGGCGGCCTCTCGCCGGCGCAATTCATGCGCCGCTACTGGCAGAAAAAGCCGCTGCTGATCCGCCAGGCGATCCCCGGCGTGAAGCCGCCGGTCACGCGCGACGCATTGTTCGAGCTGGCAGCCGACTATGACGCCGAATCGCGGCTGATCACCCATTTTCGTAACAAGTGGCAACTTGCACACGGCCCGTTCGAGCCGGGCGCGCTGCCGGCCATCTCGCGCAAATCCTGGTCCCTGCTCGTGCAGGGGCTCGACCTGCACGTCGACGCGGCGCGCGCGCTGCTCGACCGCTTCCGCTTCATCCCGGACGCGCGTCTCGACGACCTGATGATTTCGTACGCGACGGACGGCGGTGGCGTCGGCCCGCACTTCGACTCGTACGACGTATTCCTGCTGCAGGTCGAAGGCCGGCGCCGCTGGCGCATCGGTGCGCAGAAGGACCTGTCGCTGCAGCCGGACGTGCCGCTGAAGATCCTCGAGCATTTCGAGCCGAGCGACGAATGGGTGCTCGAGCCGGGCGACATGCTGTACCTGCCGCCGCACATCGCGCACGACGGCGTAGCGGAGGGCGAATGCATGACCTGCTCGATCGGCTTTCGGGCGCCGTCCGCCGGGGAGCTGGGCGCGCAATTCCTGTACTACCTCGCGGAACGCGGCGGCCTGCGCGACGAGCGCGGCGACGCGCTCTACCGCGACCCCAAGCAGCCGGCCGTCGACACCCCCGCGCAACTGCCGCCGGCGATGATCGAGCGCGTTGCTGAGATCGTCGAGGCGATCCGCTGGCGCAAGCGCGACGTCGCCGAATTCCTCGGCTGCTACCTGAGCGAGCCCAAATCGAACGTCGTATTCGAGCCGCCGGCGCGGCCGCTGTCCGAGGCCGCGTTCGTCGCGCAGGCATCGCGCCGGGGCGTGCATCTCGACAGACGCGCCGCATTGATGTATAACGCGCGATCGTACTTCATTAATGGCGAGGAACAACCGCTCGAGCAAGCCGGCGAATGGCTGCCCGAACTGGCCAATCTCCGCCACATGGAGGCGAAACGGTTTGTAACACTATCCCGGGCTCCCTCGATGACAGCCTTGCTGCACGAATGGTATTGTGCGGGCTGGCTGCGGGTCGGATACCGGATTTAGTGGGCCGCCCCGTATGCCCGTGCAGATCAAATTCTGTATGGGAAAGACAACGTATTGACCCCGCATTTGTCGACGGTCGATAGGAAAGTGCATATAATTTCCGCCCAAGCCGTAGGGAAGATTCACGCTCTAGAAGTGCGTCTCCACCAGCGGCCCAGGTCGGTGTTGGAGCACATTACCGGTATTGTTTCGCGCTGTTGCTTACCTTTAACCATAAAAGGACGTGATCATGAAGAAATCCCTCCTCGTAGCTTCCCTGTTGGCTGCTGTTGCACTGGCTGCTTGCAACAAGAGCGCTGATCAAGCTGCTTCGTCGGCTGCTAGCGACGCATCGGCTGCTGCTTCGTCGGCTGCTTCGGCAGTTGCTGGTGCTGCGAGCGACGCTTCGGCTGCTGCTTCGTCGGCAACGGCTGCTGCGAGCGACGCAGCTGCTGCTGTGGCGTCGGCTGCTTCGGCAGCGACGGCTGCTCCGGCTTCGGGCGCAAGCCAGTAAGCCTCAGCATCAGCTGAAAAAAAACCGGCCCTTCGGGCCGGTTTTTTTACGTCTGTCGGTTCCGCGCATCGCACCCGGCAGGCAAGCAGGCCAAGCCGTCGCCCCCCTTCCCGCGCCGCTCTGCGCCCGCTCAACCGAGCGTCAGCCAGTCGAAGCCCGCGTCCTGCGTGGCCACGACCACGTCCTCCCCGTCCGTTCCCAGCACGCCGGCAAACGCCTGGCGGGCCAGCTCGGGCCGGTTGTTCTGCTGGCTCAGGTGCGCCGCGACCAGATGCTGGAGGCGACTGCGTTCGAGCGATGCGAGGATGCCGGCGGCGGCATCGTTGCTCAGGTGACCATGATTGCCGCCGATCCGCGCCTTCAGCGACTGCGGATAGCGGCTCCCGGCGAGCATCGCGGTATCGTGGTTGGATTCGAGCACCAGCGCGTCACAGCCGCTCAGGACGGTCGTGATGTGCGGCGTGGCCATGCCGACGTCGGTCAGCACGCCGAGCCGGCGACAGCCATCCATGAAGACGAACTGGAGCGGTTCCCGCGCGTCGTGGGGCACCGTATAGGGCATCACGGCCAGATCGCGTATCGCGGCCGTCTCGTCGCCCCACAACACGTGGAGATCGACATCGGCCTCGTCCGCGCCTACTGCGCGCGCCGTGCCCCAGCTCATGTAGAGCGGCAGCGACCCGCGCCGCGCGAGCGTCAGCGCGCTGCCGACGTGGTCGCTGTGTTCGTGGGTGATGAGGATCGCATCGAGATCGTCGATGCCGAGATTCAGGCGGCCGAGGCGGCGCTCGACCTCCTTCGCAGAAAAACCGCAGTCGAGCAGCACGCGGGTGGTCGTCGTGCCGCTCGACACCTCGACGACCAGCGCGTTGCCTTCGCTGCCGCTACCAAGGCTGGCGAAGCGCACGCGGTCAGTTCAGCTGGGCCTGCAGCAGCGAAATGAGCCGCTGCGCATCCGACGAGTTGTCGACCTGGCCGTTCGCGTCGACCACCGCGACCTGCGTGCCGCCATTGCCCTGCGCGCGCACGTTGACCAGGTATTCCTTGCCCGGCTTGGCCGCCGACGGGCCGCCGTAGAACAGCTTGCCGAACAGCCCGTCGCGCTTCAGCTCTTCCATCGTGTTCGCGTAGCGGACGGTGTACAGGCCCTTCTCGCGGTCGCGATTGTCGACCGCGAAGTTGGTACGGTCGAGCGCGAGACCGACGCGCAGCCACGCGCGGTCGAACGATTCCGCCAGCTGCAGCGTCGCGGCGCCGCCGCTCGTGTCAGCGACCTTCGCCGGCGCCGTCGCGGGACGTGCATCGGTCAGCAGCTGCTTCGCCTGCGCGTCGCTCAGGCCGAACTTCTGCATCAGCTTCGACAGGAACACGGCCTCGAGCACCGGGTTGCGCGGACGCTCTTCCCAGCGCGACGACGTGCCGCCCTGCGGACCGACCATCATTTCTTCCATCGCGCTGTGCGTGATCGAGATGTCGGTGTTGCCGTCCGGCGTGCGGTTCACGAGCGTGCGGAAACGGTCGCGCGTGCCCGACGAGTATGCGAAGTCGATGACCTTGCCGATCGTGCGGCGGAACCAGTCGTCAGGAATGTTCGCGCGGTTCTCGGCCCAGTCGGTGGCCATGATGCCGGTCGACGGTGCGTCGGTCTTCAGCGAGAAGCCGTTTTCCTGCCAGAACTCCTTCAGGATCGGCCACAGCTGCTCGGGCGTGCGCCCGTCCACGACGAGCCAGCGGCGATCGCCGTCGCGCTCGATATGCATGCCGAGCGGATCCTGCGCGCTCGGGACGCCGTCGGTCGCGTTGCCGGAGGCCGTGGTCGCCCGCGGCGGCAGCGTGCCGAGACCGGCGTTGCTCGGCGGCGCGACGAACTGCTGGGTCGTCGGCACCGGCTTCAGGTCGCTCGGCACCGCGAGCGGCGGCGCCGAACCCGTGTTCTTGTAGTTGACCCGGTCAGGTGCCAGATAATCGTTCAGCGTATCGCAGCCGGCGAGCGCGCCCAGCGCCAGCGCCACCACCGAAACCTGGATGGCGCGAGAGGAAAAGGCGAAACGTTTCATGAAATCCTTCGTCTTGCTAGAACGCTCGTCAGGAGCGGCGCCGGACGGAGCCGGCCGGTGCGGGTTGATGAGGGGTCGAGCCGGCGGCCGCAGGACGCGGCCGCCTGAGCCTCAGGCGAGGACGCCGGCCTCGACGAGGGCCGAACGTACGACATCGTGGCAGCGCTCGTCGAGCGGCGTAAGCGGCAGGCGGATGCCGCCCTGCATCTTGCCCATCGCCTGCAGCGCCCACTTCACCGGAATCGGGTTTGCCTCGATGAACAGGTTCTTGTGCAGCGACAGCAGCTTCATGTGCAGCTCGCGCGCCGTTGCGACGTCGCCAGCCAGCGCCGCACGGCACAGGTCGCTCATCGCGCGCGGCGCGACGTTCGCCGTCACCGAGATGTTGCCGTGGCCGCCGAGCAGCATCAGCGCGATCGCGGTCGGATCGTCGCCGCTGTAGATCGCGAAATGCTTCGGCGCGGCCTTGATCAGGTGCGCGGCGCGATCGATGTTGCCGGTCGCTTCCTTCACGCCGATGATGCCCGGCACCTGCGCGAGGCGCAGCGTCGTCTCGTGCGCCATGTCCGCGACGGTGCGGCCCGGCACGTTGTACAGGATCACCGGCAGGTCGACCGCTTCGGCGATCGCCTTGAAGTGCCGGTACATCCCTTCCTGCGTGGGCTTGTTGTAGTACGGCACGACCTGCAGCGTCGCGTCGGCGCCGACGGCCTTCGCGTGCTTCGTCAGTTCGATCGCCTCGGCGGTCGAATTGCCGCCTGCGCCCGCGATGATCGGGATGCGCTTCGCCGCATGCTCGACCGCCGTGCGGATCATCAGGATGTGCTCTTCGACGTTGAGCGTTGCCGACTCGCCGCTCGTGCCGACCACGACGAGTGCATCGGTGCCTTCCGCGATGTGCCAGTCGATCAGTTTGCGAAACGCCGGCAGGTCGAGACTGCCGTCTTCGAGCATCGGGGTGACGATCGCGGGGATGCTGCCGCGGATTTGAATGCCGTCTTGGGTGCCGTTAGCCATGAAACGCGATTGATTGATGTACCGGTAAACGTTGAGATTGTAGCGGATTAGCCGGGCAGTTCGTAACGTGGAATTCCCGCCCCCGCCGTCGGGGTCGCGCCCTCGCGTACCGCGCAGATGCGCTGCACGAACGCCTCGCGCGGCGCGGCGACGAATCCGTCCTCGTACGCGACCACCCGCAGGCGGCCGCGCACCGCGTCCAGCAGCTCGCCCGGGGCGAGCAGGAACGCGGGATTGGACGGTTTGCCGACCGTTTCGTTTCCTTGCGCGAAGGTTTCGTAGATCAGCACGCCGCCCGGCGCCACCGCATCAAGCAGATGGGGCCAGAGCGGACGATGCAAATAATGGGTGACGATCACCGCCGCGAACGACGCGCCGGCCGGCAGCGGCCAGGGCGCGCCCTCGAGATCGGCGTCGCGCGCGTCGACGCCGGGAATCGCGCGCAATGCGGCCAGCGCGGCCGGATCGCGGTCGAGCGCGACGACCGGATGCCCGTGCGACGCAAACCAGCGCGCATGGCGGCCGCCGCCCGCGGCGACATCGAGCACCGCGCCGCCCGCCGGGACGAGCCGCGACCACCAGCTGACCCAGCGCGACGGCTCGGTCTGGGCGACGTGGCCGCCCGCGGCGGCAATGACGGGTTCGCGCATGCCGTCAGGTCAGGTGTACGACAGGCCCATCGCCTCGCGCACGTCGCGCATCGTCTCGACCGCGTGCTTGCGCGCCTTGTCGCATCCGTCCGCGACGATCGCGCGCAGCAGCGACGGATCGTCCATGTACTTCTGTGCGCGCTCGAGCATCGGCTGCTGTTCGCGCAGGATCCCTTCGACGACCGGCTGCTTGCAGTCGAGGCAGCCGATACCCGCCGAGCGGCAGCCGCTCTGCACCCACTGGTGCGTCGCTTCGTCCGTATAGACCTGATGCAGCTGCCACACCGGGCACTTGTCGGGATCGCCCGGATCGGTGCGGCGCACGCGCGCCGGATCGGTCGGCATCGTGCGGACCTTCTTCGTGATCGTCTCCGCGTCCTCGCGCAGGCCGATCGTGTTGCCGTACGACTTCGACATCTTCTGGCCGTCGAGGCCCGGCATCCGCGACGCTTCGGTCAAAAGCGCCTGCGGCTCGACCAGGATGATCTTGCGCGCGCCTTCGAGATAGCCGAACAGGCGCTCGCGGTCGCTCATCGACAGGCTTTGCGACTCCTGCAGCATCGCGCGCGCCTGTTCGAGCGCCTCGTCGTCGCCCTCCTGCTGGTACGCGTTGCGCAGTTCGTGATAGAGCTTCGCGCGCTTGCCGCCGAGCTTCTTCGCGGCCTCGAGCGCCTTCTCCTCGAAGCCCGGCTCGCGGCCGTACAGGTAGTTGAAGCGGCGCGCGATCTCGCGCGTCATCTCGACGTGCGGCACCTGGTCTTCACCGACCGGCACGAGCGAGCCGCGATACAGCAGGATATCGGCCGCCATCAGCACCGGGTAGCCGAGGAAGCCGTAGGTCGACAGGTCCTTGTCCTTCAGCTTCTCCATCTGCTCCTTGTAGGTCGGCACGCGTTCGAGCCAGCCGAGCGGCGTACTCATGCCGAGCAGCAGCGCGAGCTCCGCATGCTCGGGCACCTTGCTCTGGATGAACAGCGTCGCCTGCGCCGGATCGATGCCGGACGCGAGCCAGTCGATCAGCACGTCCCACACGTTCTTCTCGATGACCTCGGGCGTTTCGTAGTGCGTCGTCAGCGCATGCCAGTCGACCACGCAGAAGAAGCACGGGTACTCGGACTGCAGCTTCACCCAGTTTTTCAGCACGCCGTGGTAGTGGCCGAGGTGCAGCGACCCGGTGGGTCGCATGCCGGAGAAAATACGATCTGGGAACATGATTGTCGTTAGAAAAGCGAGGCGAAGGGAGACAGGATGGCGCTCAGCACGCCGGCCGCGGCGTTCACGAGCGGGCGCAGCCAGAAATTCGTCAGCACGCCCGTCGTGACCAGCACGAGGACGATGATGAAACCGTACGGCTCGATGCGCGACAGCGCGATCGATTGCTTCGGCGGCAGCAGTGCCGCGAGGATACGGCCGCCGTCGAGCGGCGGCAGCGGAAACAGGTTCAGCACGCCGAGCACCAGGTTCGCGCTGACGCCCGCATAGGCCATCCGCGTAAAGAACGGCTCGTCGATGCCGGCCGCGGGCAGCACGATGGTCAGCACGCCCCAGACCAGCGCCTGCACGAAGTTGCAGGCCGGACCCGCGAGCGCCACCCACAGGCTGCCCCAGCGCGGATCGCGCAGGTTGCCGAACGATACCGGCACCGGCTTCGCATAGCCGAACAGGAAAGCGCCGCCGGTCAGGAAATACATCACGAGCGGAATCGCGATCGTGCCGAGCGGATCGATGTGGCGCATCGGGTTGAACGACACGCGCCCCATCATGTAGGCGGTGTTGTCGCCGAGCAGGCGCGCGGCATAGCCGTGCGCAGCCTCGTGCAGCGTGATCGCGAAGATCACGGGCAGCGCGTAGACGGCGATGGTCTGAATCAGGGAAGCGTCCATATCGCGTTATTGTAACAAGCGCACTCGCGCAAAAATGAATGGCGCTTACGCGGCCGACAGCCCGAACGGTTCGAGCGCGCCGCGCCCCGCGCGCACGAGCTGCGGCGCGTCGCCCGTCAGGTCGATCACCGTCGACGGCTCGCGCGGACACGCGCCGCCGTCGATCACGAGATCGACCTGCTTCTCGAGCCGCGCGCGGATGTCGTCGGGATCGTTCAGCGGCTCGTCGTCCGGCGGCAGGATCAGCGTCGTGCCGAGCAGCGGCTGGCCCAGCGACTCGAGCAGCGCGAGCGTGATCGCGTGATCGGGCACGCGCAGCCCGATCGTCTTGCGCGACGGATGCGACAGCCGGCGCGGCACTTCCTTGGTTGCCTGCAGGATGAACACGTACGGGCCCGGCGTCACTGACTTGATCTGCCGGTACTGACGGTTGTCCACCATCGCGAAGTTGGCCAGTTCCGACAGGTCGCGCACGAGCAGCGACAGGTGCTGCTTCTCGTCGAGGCCGCGGATGCGGCGCACGCGCTCGACCGCGTCCTTGTCGTCGAGGTGGCACGCGAGCGCGTAGCTCGAATCGGTCGGCATTGCGATCACGCCGCCCTTGCTGACGATGTCCGCGGCCTGCTTGATCAGACGCGGCTGCGGATTATCCGGATGAATCCTGAAGAACTGGGACATGGGGACACGTAAAGAGGGAGAAGTCGGATGCGCGCCTCGCCGGCAGCGCGAACGGCGAACGGCAAGCGGCCGCGACGCGTCAGAGCCAGCGCTCCCAGACCGGTTTCAGGTCGGGCGGCAACGGCGGCAGGCTGCCGAGTTCGACGCGGCCCTCGCCCGGCGCATGGAAATCCGAACCGCGCGACACCTCGAAGCCGAAGCGGCGCGCGACGTCCGCGTATTCGCGGTATTGGTCGGGCGTGTGGCTGCCCGTGATGACCTCGATCGCCCGGCCGCCGAGATCGATGAATTCGCCGAAGAATGCGTCGAATTCGACCGGCGTATAGCGGTAGCGGCCCGGGTGTGCGACCACGGCCTCCCCGCCCGCCGCGCGAATCCATGCGACGGCGTCGGACAGCGTCGCCCAGCGGTGCGGAACGAACCCCGGCTTGCCGTCGCCGAGCAGGCGGTCGAACACGTCGGACGTCGATGCGGCATGGCCGTTCTCGACCAGGAAACGCGCGAAGTGGGTGCGCGAGATCAGGTCGGGATTCGACACGTACTTCAGCGCGCCTTCGTACGCGCCGGGGATGCCGAGCGTCTCGAGCTGCGCGGCGATCGCCCGCGCACGGGCCGCACGGCCGTGGCGCGTGCGGTACAGGCCGTCGACGAGCGCCGGGTTCGACGGATCGATGTGCAGCCCGACGATGTGCACGGTGCGCGACGCCCACGTGACCGAAATCTCGACGCCGCTCAGGTAGCACATACCGAGCGCTTCCGCCTCGCTGCGCGCCGCCGCCTGGCCGCCGATCTCGTCGTGGTCGGTCAGCGCCCACAGGGTCACGCCGCCGGCATGGGCGCGGCGCGCGACGTCGGCAGGCGACAGCAACCCGTCGGAAACATTCGAATGGCAGTGGAGATCAGCGTTCATTGTCGGTATGGCAGGTGAAGCTTCATTCTACTGCAATGCGGCAAATGCGCCGCCCGCCTGCCCCGCCGCTGCCGCCGCCGGCCTATGCGCAGAACGCCTCGATCAGCGCCGCGACCTGCTCCGGCTGGTCGTGATGGACCATGTGGCCGGCATCCTCGACGAGCTTTTCGCGCCAGTCGGGGAACGCGCCGAAGCGCGCCTTGAACTCGGCCAGCGGGATGTCGCCCGCGATGTAGGCGAGCGTCGGCGAATTGACGGCCTCGACGTGCAGCACCTTCGCGCGCACCTGCTTCCAGACGGCCATCACTTCGTCGAGCCGGTACAGCTGCGGGCCCGCCATCTTGTGCGCGGGGTCCGCCAGCAGGTGATACAGGCCGTCGTCGCCGCGCTTCGACCAGTGCGCGGCGAGGAACGCCGCGCGGCGCGGATCGAGCCGCGGATTGGTCTTGGTCAGCCGGGCCGCCACGTCGTCGAGCGACGCGTACGGGCGCAGCACCGGCGGCGCGCGCAGCTCGTCGAGCCAGCCGCGCAGCCGGCGCGGCGCCTGCTCGGCCCGCGCGGGGGCGAGCCCGAACCCTTCGAGGTCGACCACGCGCCGCACGCGCTCCGGCCGCGCGCCCGCGTACAGGCACACGACGTTCGCCCCCATGCTGTGCCCGACCAGGTTGACTTCGCCGGTCGGCGCATAGTGATCGACCAGCGCGTCGAGATCGCCCAGGTACTCGTGGAACCAGTAATGACCGCCGCCCTGCCGCGCGACCGGCCAGTCGGACAGGCCGAAGCCGCGCGCATCCGGCGCGATCACCTGCCAGTCGCCCGCGAGCGCGTCGACGACGAACTGGAACGATGCCGCGACGTCCATCCAGCCGTGCAGCATGAACAGCGTCGGCGCATCGGGCCGGCCCCAGCGCCGGACATGCAGCTTGACGCCGCGGACGGTGACGAAATCGGAAACAGAACTCGAGGCATTCATTGCAGCCGCCAAAAAAAGAATGGTCGTTCGATTATAGCGATGGCACTTCCGTTCCGGCGCCCGGCAGTCGAGGCTGCGCTCTAGCGACGGTGAGCCGACGGTACGTGTCCGGCGCATCGGCTGCCACGGAAATGCCGCCGAGCGGCCCGTGTGGCCAGCCGGCGGCAGCGTTCGCCCGCCCGTCTGGAGCCGGCGGCGCCCGCTCGCCCTAACCCGCCGCCGGGCCGTCCGGCACGTCCTGCGCGGCGAGTTCGTCCAGCTCCGCCTGCTCGAATCCCGCGGTGCGGCGCGCGTCGAAATTGAACGGGCCGCGCAGCCGCGGCGCATGGTACTGCTCGGCAAGCTCGCGGTAGGTGGGAACCGGATCGCGGCCGGCGGCGTCGCACAAGTGCCGGAACCAGCGGTTCCCGATCGCGACATGGCCGATTTCGTCGCGCAGGATCACGTCGAGGATCGCCGCGGACGCGTCGTCGCCCGCCTGCATGAGCCGCGCACGGATCGGCGGCGACGCGTCGAGCCCGCGCGCCTCGAGGGTGCGCGGCACGAGCGCCATCCGCGCGAGCACATCGGCCTTGGTCCGCTCGCACATCTCCCACAGCCCGTTGTGCGCGGGGAAATCGCCGTACGCATGCCCGAACCCGGCCAGCCGGTCGGACAGCAGCGTGAAGTGATAGGCCTCCTCGGCCGCGACCTTCAGCCAGTCCGCGTAGAACGCGTCGGGCATGCCGGCGAAGCGCCACACGGCGTCGAGTGCGAGGTTGATCGCGTTGAATTCGATATGCGCGAGCGCGTGCAGCAACACCGCGCGCCCCGCGGGCGAGCGCATGCTGCGGCGCTCGAGCTGGCGCGGCTCGACGAGCGGCGGGCGCGCCGGACGGCCGGGCAGGTCGGCCGGCTCGTCCAGGCCGAGCGCCGGCGCGATCGCGGCCCGTCCGGCCAGCAGCGCGTCATACAGCGCACGGACCTGCGAGGCCTTCGCGGCCGGCTCGGAGATCCGCAGCGCGTCGAGTGCGGCGCGGCGCACGCAACGCGGCGCCGCGGTAAGGGAAGAAGGCTGCATGCTCATCAAACGGGGGCACCATCCGCGCGCATCGCGGGAGCGCAGGCACGCGACGGTTTACAATAAGCGTTTGTGCCGTCACGCAACGCGCCCGGCACGCCAGACGCGCCATTCTACCGGCGCCCATCATCGAAGAGACCAGGAGACTCCGTGACGATCTACAAACTGGGCGAGACGGCCCCGACGATCCACGAAAGCGTATTCGTCGCCGATACGGCGGCCATCATCGGCAAGGTCGTGCTGGAGGAAAACGCGAGCGTCTGGTTCGGCGCGACGATTCGCGGCGACAACGAGACGATCACGGTCGGCACCGGCAGCAATGTCCAGGAAGGCGCGGTCCTGCATACGGACCCCGGCTTTCCGCTGACGATTGCCGAAAACGTGACGATCGGGCACCAGGCGATGCTGCACGGGTGCACGATCGGCGAGGGTTCGCTGATCGGGATTCAGGCGGTGGTCTTGAATGGAGCGGTGATCGGCCGCAACTGTCTGGTCGGTGCCGGCGCGGTCGTGACGGAAGGCAAGACGTTCCCGGACAATTCGCTGATTCTCGGCGCCCCGGCGAAAGTCGTGCGCGAGCTGTCGGCAGACGACATCGCGCGGCTGCGCGCAAATGCGAAGACGTACGTCGAGCGGCGTGCGCATTTCAAGGAGCAACTCGTGCGGATCGGCTGATTCGCGCGGATTTCAAGGAAGAAGAGTGAGCGACCAGTTACAGAAATTCATGTTCAATTCGGCACCCGTGCGCGGCGAGATCGTGTCGCTGCGCAACACGTGGCAAGAGGTGCTTTCCCGCCGTGACTACCCTGCCCCGGTGCGCACGGTGCTCGGCGAGATGATGGCCGCGTGTGCGCTGCTGTCGGCGAACCTGAAATTTCACGGCACCCTGATCATGCAGATCTTCGGCGACGGACCGGTCCAGATGCTGGTCGTCCAGTGCGGCTCGGACCTGTCGATGCGCGCCACGGCCAAGTTCGCCGGCGACGCGGCGCAGACGATCGGCGACGACATGCACTTCGCGTCGCTCGTCAACGCGAGCGGTCACGGCCGCTGCGTGATCACGCTCGACCCGGCCGAGAAACTGCCGGGCCAGCAGCCGTACCAGGGCATCGTGCCGCTGAACGGCGTCGACGGCCCGCTCGAATCGGTGTCGCAGGTGCTCGAGCACTACATGCACCACTCGGAGCAGCTCGACACGCGGCTGTGGCTCGCGGCCGATCGCGACCGCGCGGTCGGCATGCTGCTGCAGAAGCTGCCGGGCGACGGCGGCATCGTGCCGCGCAACGCCGAGACCGACGCCGACACCTGGGAGCGCGTCTGCACGCTCGGCGGCACGCTGTCCGCCAAGGAGTTGCTCGAGGTCGAACCGGAAGTCGTGTTCCGCCGGCTGTTCTGGCAGGAAAACGTGCAGCACTTCGACCCGGCCGGGACGCGTTTCCAGTGCTCGTGCTCGCGCGAGAAGGTCGGCGCGATGCTGCGCATGCTCGGCCGCGACGAAGTCGACAGCGTGATCGTCGAGCGCGGTCACGTCGAGATCCACTGCGAGTTCTGCAACCAGCGCTACGAATTCGATCCCGTCGACGTCGCGCAGTTGTTCGCCGCGCCGGAACTCGCGACCGGCATCACGCCCGCGACCGACCAGCGTCACTGAGCGCGCCGCGCGTCCGTGCCCGCGATGCGGGCGCGGGCGCATAATGACGCACGAGCGTCGCCCGTACGGCTCACGCGCCGCAGGTCCCGCCTTCGGCGCAAACCGCTTTCCACTGCGGCGCGCTGCTGGAGAAACACATGAATCGCCCGTTCCGCACCCTCGTCCTGGCCGGCGTCGCAGCCGGCACGCTGGCCCTCGCCGGCTGCGCGGTGCAGCCGCCTACGTCGACGATCCTGAGCCGCCTGCCCGAGCCAGGCGCGTCGGGCGGCCGGCCGCCCGCCCTGTCGAGCGCGGAGCGCAAACGCTACGACGAGATCGACCGGCAGGTGCTGCGCGAGCAGAACGACGCGATGGCGGCCGAGGCCGCCGCGCGCGCGTGGTCCTATTACTCGCCGCCACCCGTGACCGTCTACGGCGGCTATTACGGCGGCGGTTGGGGCAACCGGTGGGGCACCGGCATCGGCTATGGCTACGGTTACCCGGGCTGGTGGTGGTGACGCGACATCGCGTCGACCGACCCGATTGACGACTGACAGGAAATAAAAAAGCGCGGCATTTCCCGCGCTTTTTCAATGGTTCGGACTCCCGCGCTCAGTGATGCGCGGCCTTGCCCTTCTCGCCGCCGTGATGCCGCGACGGTTTCGCGATCGACTGCGGGTTCGGCACGACACGCACGGGTGCCGCGGACACGGTACCGCGCGTCGACGTGCTCGACGGCGTGTTGTTCAGCGGGCTGGCCGGCGCGTTCGGCGATACGAACTGCACGAACACTTCGCCATCCTTCACCATGCCCATCTCGTAGCGCGCGCGCTCCTCGATGGCCGCGGTACCGCCCTGCAGATCCTGCACTTCGCCCGCGATCCGTTCATTGCGCAGCTTCTCGTCCGCGTTCTTCTGCAGCTGATCGCCGAGCTGCTGGCGCAATTCGTGCACCCGCAACCAGCCGCCGTGTCCCCACCATAGGGGGTACTGAATGAGCGCCAGCAAGGCAATCAGGACGACAGTGACAAGCCGCATGTAAGAGACGCAGATATAAGAAGCGCCGCTCCGCGCGACATGCACAGAGCGGCGTCGAGATGACGAACCCGATAGTAGCGCGTTAGCGCAGGTTATAGAAAGCCGATTTGCCCGGGTAGCTCGCGATGTCGCCGAGATCTTCCTCGATGCGCAGCAGCTGGTTGTACTTCGAGATGCGGTCGCTGCGCGACAGCGAACCCGTCTTGATCTGACCGGCGTTCAGGCCGACCGCGATGTCCGCGATCGTCGAATCTTCCGTTTCGCCCGAGCGGTGCGAGATCACGGCCGTGTAGCCCGCGCGCTTCGCCATTTCGATTGCCGCGAACGTTTCGGTCAGCGTACCGATCTGGTTGATCTTGATGAGGATCGAGTTCGCGATGCCCTTCTCGATGCCTTCCTTCAGGATGCGCGTGTTCGTGACGAACAGGTCGTCGCCGACGAGCTGCACCTTCTTGCCGAGGCGCTCGGTCAGCAGCTTCCAGCCGTCCCAGTCGCCTTCGTGCATGCCGTCTTCGATCGACACGATCGGGAACTTGTCGGCGAGCGTCGCGAGGTAGTCGGTGAATTCGGCCGACGACAGTTGCAGGCCTTCGCCCGCGAGCTGGTACTTGCCGTCGTGGTAGAACTCGGAGGCCGCGCAGTCGAGCGCGAGCAGCACGTCTTCGCCCGCACGGTAGCCGGCCTTCTCGATCGCCTGCAGGATCGTCGACAGGCACTCGTCGTTGCTGCCGAAGTTCGGCGCGAAGCCGCCTTCGTCGCCGACTGCCGTGCTCATGCCGCGGTCGCTCAGGATCTTCTTCAGTGCGTGGAACACTTCCGCGCCGCAACGCAGGGCTTCACGGAACGTCGGCTGGCTCACCGGGACGATCATGAATTCCTGGATGTCGAGGCTGTTGTTCGCGTGCGCGCCGCCGTTGACGATGTTCATCATCGGGACCGGCAGCTGCATCGCGCCCGAGCCGCCGAAGTAGCGGTACAGCGGCAGGCCGGCTTCTTCAGCCGCTGCCTTCGCGACGGCCATCGACACGGCCAGCATCGCGTTCGCGCCGAGGCGCGACTTGTTGTCGGTGCCGTCCAGCTCGAGCAGCGTCTTGTCGAGGAACGCCTGTTCCGACGCGTCGAGGCCCATGATGGCTTCGGAGATTTCGGTGTTGATGTGCTCGACCGCTTTCAGCACGCCCTTGCCGTTGTAGCGGCCGGCTTCGCCGTCACGCAGTTCGATCGCTTCACGCGAGCCGGTGGACGCGCCCGACGGCACCGCCGCGCGGCCCATCGTGCCCGATTCGAGCAGCACGTCGCATTCGACGGTGGGGTTGCCGCGCGAATCCAGAATCTCGCGGCCGATGATATCTACGATTGCACTCATGGGTTTCCTCTGAGAATGACGATGGATTCTTCAAACTGCGACGGCATGCGCGCCGACGTTGCTTACGCTACTGACGCGCGAAGCCGTCGCATGGTTCATTCGATCTTTAGTTGAAATCGTTTTCCAGGAACGGATTGCGCTTCACCGCCTGGTCGAGCGTGACGAGGGTCTCCAGCAGCGCGCCCATCCGGTTCAGCGGCACCGCGTTCGGGCCGTCCGACTTCGCTTCGGCCGGATTCGGATGCGTTTCCATGAAGAGGCCCGCGACACCCGTCGCGACCGCCGCACGCGCGAGCACCGGCACGAATTCGCGCTGGCCGCCCGAGCTCGTGCCCTGCCCGCCCGGCAGCTGCACCGAGTGGGTCGCATCGAACACGACCGGCGCGTGCGTCTCGCGCATGATCGCGAGCGAGCGCATGTCGGACACGAGGTTGTTGTAGCCGAACGAGACGCCGCGCTCGCACGCCATGAAGCGGTCTTCCGACAGCCCCGCGTCACGCGCCGCGTCGCGCGCCTTGTCGATCACGTTCTTCATGTCGTGCGGCGCGAGGAACTGGCCCTTCTTGATGTTGACGGGCTTGCCCGAGCGTGCGCACGCGTGGATGAAGTCGGTCTGGCGGCACAGGAACGCGGGCGTCTGCAGCACGTCGACGACCGACGCGACCTGCTCGATCTCCTCGATCGAATGCACGTCGGTCAGCACCGGCAGGCCGAGCTGGCGCTTCACCTCGCCGAGGATCCGCAGGCCCTCGTCCATTCCGAGGCCGCGAAACGACTTGCCCGAGCTGCGATTCGCCTTGTCGTAGGACGACTTGTAGATGAACGGGACGTTCAGCTTCTCGCAGATCTCCTTCAGGCGGCCCGCCGTGTCGATCGTCATCTGCTCCGATTCGACGACGCAGGTACCCGCGATCAGGAAGAAAGGCTGGTCGAGACCGACCTCGAAATCGCACAGCTTCATGCTTTACACTCCGCGCGCTTGCTTGTTGGCGAGCGCGGCTTCGACGAACGACTTGAAGAGGGGATGACCGTCACGCGGCGTGGACGTGAATTCCGGGTGGAACTGGACGCCGACGAACCACGGGTGCATCGAGCGCGGCAGCTCCATCATTTCCGGCAGATCCTCGCTCGGGGTACGGGCGCTGATGATAAGGCCGCCGGCTTCGAGCTGGGGCACGAAGCGGTTATTGACTTCATAACGGTGGCGATGGCGCTCGTTCACGTCCTTGCCATAGATCTCTTCGGCCATCGTGCCGGGCTTGATCGGGCAGCGTTGCGAGCCGAGGCGCATCGTGCCGCCGAGATCGGATTCCTCGGTGCGCGTCTCGACCTTGCCTTCGCGGTCGTGCCACTCGGTGATCAGCGCGACCACGCGTTCCGGCGTTTCCGGATCGAATTCCGTGCTGTTCGCCTGCTTCAGGCCGACGACGTCGCGCGCGAATTCGATCACCGCGAGCTGCATGCCGAGACAGATGCCGAGGTACGGCACCTTTGCCTCGCGCGCATAGCGGATCGCCGCGATCTTGCCTTCCGTGCCGCGACGGCCGAAACCGCCCGGCACCAGCACGGCGTCGAGATGCTTCAGGCTGTCGACACCGTTCGTCTCGATCTCTTCCGAGTCGATGTACTCGATGTTGACCTTGGTCGACGTGTGCAGCGATGCGTGGCGCAGCGCCTCGATCAGCGACTTGTACGACTCGGTCAGATCGACGTACTTGCCGACCATGCCGATCGTCACTTCGTGTTTCGGGTTTTCCAGCTTCTCGACGAGCTCCGACCACATGCTCAGGTCGGCGTCCTTCGGCGACAGCTTCAGCTCTTCGCAGATGATCCGGTCGAGGCCCTGGTCGTGCAGCATCTGCGGAATCTTGTAGATGCTGTCGGCGTCCCACACCGAGATCACGGCGTCTTCCGGCACGTTCGAGAACATCGAGATCTTCTTCGATTCGTCGTCCGGGATGCGGCGGTCCGCACGGCACAGCAGCACGTGCGGCAGGATGCCGATCTCGCGCAGCTTCTGCACGCTGTGCTGGGTCGGCTTCGTCTTCAGCTCGCCGGCCGTCGCGACGTACGGCACGAGCGTCAGGTGCACGAAGCACGCGCTGTTGCGGCCGAGGCGCAGGCTCATCTGGCGCGCGGCCTCGAGGAACGGCAGCGACTCGATGTCACCGACCGTGCCGCCGATCTCGACGATCGCGACGTCCGGTTCGCCGCAGGTGGCCGATGCCGCCCCGCGCTCGATGAACGCCTGGATTTCGTTCGTGATGTGCGGAATCACCTGCACGGTCTTGCCGAGATAGTCGCCGCGGCGTTCCTTGCGGATCACCGATTCGTAGATCTGGCCGGTCGTGAAGTTGTTGGCCTTGCGCATCTTCGTGCTGATGAAGCGCTCGTAGTGGCCGAGGTCGAGGTCGGTCTCCGCTCCGTCTTCCGTCACGAACACTTCGCCGTGCTGGAACGGGCTCATCGTGCCGGGGTCGACGTTGATGTAGGGATCGAGTTTGAGGAGGGTGACTTTCAGACCGCGCGATTCGAGGATCGCGGCGAGAGAGGCGGCGGCAATACCCTTGCCGAGGGAAGAAACTACGCCGCCGGTGACGAAAACATATTTGGTCATCGCTGGATGCTCGCGGGAAAAACGGATTATACCGTAAAGCCCGCCCTTCTCTCAGCAATTGACGCGATGATCCCGCCCTTTCGCGTTGTGCCGCGCCAGCCGTGCGCGCCGGGGCGAACCGGCCGGCCGGACGGTGCAACCGCGCACGCCGGACGCGGAGCACCGGACCAAGGCGTCAGGCGCTGTTCGCGAGCGCCGCGCTGTCGCGCGGCACGCCGCCCTCCGCCGTTTTCAGCGAATTCAGCATCCGCTGCAATGCGCGGGCCGTCTCGATCGGCCGCTCCATCGGGAACAGGTGGCTGCCCTCGATCCATTCGATGCGCCCGCGCGCGGCGCGGCGCGTCGCCTCGAGCCCGACCTGCCGCACCTCGCGCGAGCGCGTGCCGGCGAGAAAGCCGAGCGGCACCGGCGCGCCGTGCGCGAGCCGCGGGCCGAGCGTGTGCGGCAGCGTCCGGTAGATCAGGTATTCGACCTGCCGGTCGAATGCGAGCGCGCGTTCGCCGTCGGCGCCCGCCTGCGGGATGCCGTGGTCGATGTAGTCCGACAGCATCCGCTCGTCCCAGCGCGCGAACGCGGGTTTCTCGTGAAAGTGCCGCCAGGCTTCGTCGCGGCTCGCCCAGCGCGTGCGCCGGTTGCGCGTCGCGGCCGCCGGCGACAGCCGCTCGTCGAGCCCGGCCCACTGGCTCGCGCGCAGCGCGCCGGCGCGCCATCCCGCGATGATCGGTGAATCGATCATCACCACGCCGCGCACCCAGTGCGGTTTTTTCAGCGCGGCCATCAGCGACAGATAGCCGCCGAGCGAATGGCCGACGAGCCAGACCGGGCGCTCGTAGCGGCTGCCGATGTCGTCGAGCAGCTGCTCGACGAGATGCGGCCAGTCGCGCGTCACCGGGTAGCGGCGGTCGTGACCGATGCGCTCGATGTAACGCAGGTCGTAGTCGTCTGCCAGCTCGGCGAAGATCGTCCGGTACGTCGAGGCCGGAAAACCGTTCGCATGCGAGAAGTGGAGGATGTCCTTCAAACGCCAATGTCTCCTTTGTCGACGGGAGTTGGCGCTTTAGCGCTTACTCCCGTCCCATGCTTCGCGGTCGACGGGAGTTGGCGCTTTAGCGCTTACTCCCGTCCCATGCTTCGCGGTCGACCGGAGTTGGTGCTTTAGCACTTACTCCCGCCCCATGCTTCGCGATCGGCGGGCTCCGCTGCTCCAGCACGTGTCCGGTCTCTTCGTTCCTGCTGCGCGCCATCACACCAACTCACCGGTCCATCCAGTACCGTCGCTGCGCATCGCGATAACGCTCGAACGCAAAACCGCCGTCCGCCGGCGCGACGTCGAACCGCACGGCCCCGTCGCGATCGGTGCGTGGCAGCGGAATCCCGCGCGCCTCGTAGCGCGCGAGGACCGTCGGGTGCGGATGCCCGAAGCGATTGCGATAGCCTACAGGAAATACCGCGACGCGCGGCCCGACCGAATCGAGGAAAGGCTCGACCGACGACGTGCGGCTGCCATGGTGCGGCACGACGAGGATCTGCGCGGCCAGCGCGTCGCGCGCATCGGCCACCAGGCGGCGCTCGGCGCGCGCCTCGATGTCGCCCGTCAGCAGGGCCGACGTGCCCACCGCGTCGATGCGCAGCACGCACGATTGTTCGTTCGACGGACCGGCCCCCGCCATGCGCGGCGGCCACAGCATCGTGAACACGACACCGTCCCAGCTCCACCGCTGCCCGGCCGCGCAAGGCAACCGATCGGTCACGCCGGCCGCCTGCGCGTCGCGCCACAGCCGGTGCCGCGGCGCGATGCCGGCAAGCAGCTGACGCACCTCGACCGCCGCATAGACGGCCGCCGCGCCGCCCGCGTGATCGGCGTCCGCATGACTGAGCACGAGCGTATCGACGGTCCGGATTCCGCGCGAGCGCAACGACGGCGCAACGATCCGCTGGCCGGCATGGGTCGACTCCGGCCCCGGCCCCGCATCGAACAGCAAGGTCCGGCGCGCGGTCTCGACCAGCACCGACGCGCCCTGCCCGACGTCGAGCACGGTCAGCCGGAAGCCGCCCGGCGGCGGTTTATCCGGCGCCGGCACAAGCAGCGGCAGCCACGTGATCGGCGCGGCCCAGCGCAGCGGCCAGCCGCGCGGCATCAACACCCATGCGACGCCGATGCACGCCAGCATCAACACCGGCCAGTCGGGCATGCGCAGCCAGAATACGCCGGCCGGCCAGTCGGCGAGATGCCCCAGCAGCGCCATCATCGGTTCGAGCGCCGCATGCGCGAGCCGGAACGCATAGCCGTCCAACGGCGCGGGCAACCCGATACCGGCGAGCACGACCGGCGTCACGACGGCGCTGACCCACGGGATCGCGAACGCATTGCCGAACGGGCCGGATACCGAGATCTGCGCGAACCACGCTGCCGTCAGCGGCGCGAGGCCGATCGTCACCGCGTACTGCACGCGCGTGGCCTCCGCGATTCGGCGCCCGGCACGCGCGCACCCTGCTCGCAGCCACCTCCAGCGGTCGACCGCGATGGTGCCATCCCCCGCACCGTCGCCGCTGTCGTGCCTGTCGCCCCCGTCGAATTCGCGCACCGCACGCCAGCCCGCGACCGCCATCAGGATCACCGCGACCGCGCCGAACGACAGCCAGAACCCGGCGGACAACACGGCCCACGGATCGGCGAGCAGCACGCCGCCGAGCGCCGCGCACAGCACCGTGGACGTCGGCACGCTGCGTCCGGCCAGATAGGCGGCCGCACCGGCCGCGATCATCCACCATGCGCGCTGCGCCGGCACGTTGAAGCCGGCGAGCGCTGCATAGCCGGCGGCTGCCGTCAGCGCGGCAACCGAAGCCACGTAAGGCGCGGGAATCATCAGCGCCGCCGCACGTCCTCGCCAGCGCAGACGCCGCCAGACGATCGATGCGATCCCGCCGGCGAGCGCGCCGACGAGCCCGACGTGCAGCCCGGAGATCGCGACCAGATGACTCGTGCCCGTATTGCGCAGCACGCGCCACGCGTCGTCGCCGATGCCGGATTGATCGCCGACCGCGAGCGCGGTCACGATGCCGTGATGGCGCGCGCCGCTGCCGAGCGCATCGCCGATACCGGCACGCAGCGCGTCGCGCAGCCGATCGATCGACGCGCGCCATCCCGACGCACGCGCGTCGAGCAGTTCCGCCCGCTCGGGCGCGACCACATAGCCGATCGCGCGAATGCCCGCGGCGAGCCATGCCGCCTCGCTGTCTCGCACGCCGGGATTCGCCTCGGCATGCGGACGCTTCAGGCGCACGACGAGGCGCCAGCGCTGCGCGGCGCGCAAATCGGGCGTCGCGTCGCGTGCTCCGGGCGCGCCGTACGTGCGCCACGACAACCGGATCACGGGAGGAAACCGGGCCAGCGCCGCATCGTTCGATTCGACGGCAAACAGCAGTCGCGCACCGGTGTCGTCGATCACCGGCAACCCGCGGATCACGCCCGTGACGACGATGTTGCGCCCTTCCCGCTCGACGGGCAGGCTGTCACGCAGCCGCCATTCGGCGCGCGCGGCCGCATAGCCGAATCCGATCGCACCGGCGGCGCACCCGCACAGCACCCACCGGAGCGCGACGATCGCGCGGGTTCGACGGCGCCGCGCACACCATGCGAGCAGCGCGCCGCAACCGGCCAGCACCGCCGCCCCGCCTGCCCAGCCGCCCGCGCCCGGCAACGCCGCCTGCCGCTGCAGCACGACGACGCCGAGCGCGAACGCGATCCACCACACGCGCATCGCGCCTCCTCGTCGACCTGGCGCCGCCGCTGTCGAGACGGCGCCTTCCGGCAACGATTATGCGGACGAAAGGGCGAGTCGCGGCAGCGCGGCGAGCGCGTTAGCCGTTGTGGATAGGGACAGCGCGTGCGCGTCGATCCCGCGCAGCTCGGCGAGCACGGCACCGATGCGCGGCACCTGGTCGGGCGCATTGCGGGACTTGTACGCCCATTCGGGCGCGATGTCGGGCGCGTCGGTCTCGACGACGATCGCGTCGAGCGGCAACTGCGCGGCGAGCCGGCGGATCTGCAACGCGCGTCCGAACGTCACGTTGCCGCCGAAACCGAGATGCAGCCCCTGTGCGAGATACGCGTCGGCCTGCTGGAAACTGCCGTTGAACGCATGCGCGATGCCGCGCCGCACGCCGAAGCGGCGCAGCCCGGCGAGCACGCGGTCCTGCGACTTGCGCACGTGGCACAGCACCGGCAGGTCGAATTCCCGCGCGAGCTTGAGCTGCCCTTGATAGAAGAATTGCTGCCGCGCTTCGTCGAGCCCCGGCACGAAGTAGTCGAGCCCGATCTCGCCGATCGCGACGAAGCGCGGATCGTCGAGGCTCGCCTCGATCTCCATGCGCAGCCGGTCGAGATCCTCGTCGCGTGCGTGCGGCGTATACATCGGGTGGATGCCGAGCGCATAGACCGCGCCCGGTGTGCGCTGCGCCAGTTCGCGCACGGTCGTGAAGTTGTCGCGCCCGATGCTCGGAATCACGATGCGAGACACGCCGGCCGCACGCGCCGCCTGCGTGACCGCGTCGCGGTCGGCGTCGAATTCGGCGGCATCGAGATGGCAATGCGTATCGATCCACATGGCGGCTTTCCTGCGCCCCGCCGCAACGCCGGGACTCGTCCGGCGGCACGGCGGAGGCGTTCGTTCACACCGGCAGCGCCGGCTCCTCGTGCAGCACGCCGTCGCGCAGGCGCATGATGCGGTCGCAGCGCGCGGCGAGCTCGGGATCGTGCGTGACGATCACGAAGCTCGTTTCGAGCGTCTCGGACAACTCGAGCATCAGGTTGAACACGGTATCGGCCGTCGTGCCGTCGAGGTTGCCGGTCGGCTCGTCGGCGAGCACGCAGGCCGGCTTCGTCACCAGCGCGCGCGCGATCGCGACGCGCTGCCGCTCGCCGCCCGACAGCTCGCCCGGCCGGTGCTTCGCACGCGGGCCGAGACCGACACGTTCGAGCATCGCCTGTGCCTGCGCGCGCGCGTCCTCGGTCGTCATCCGGCGGATGCGCAGCGGCATCGCGACGTTGTCGAGCGCGGTGAATTCCGGCAGCAGGTGATGGAACTGGTAGACGAAGCCGAGCGCGCGGTTGCGCAGCTCGTTGCGCTCGCGCTCGGCGAGCTGCGTAAACGGCTTGCCGAGCAGCGACACTTCGCCCGCGCTCGGTTCGTCGAGGCCGCCCAGCACGTGCAGCAGCGTGCTCTTGCCGGAGCCCGACGCGCCGACGACCGCCAGCTTCTCGCCGCGCCGCACCGTCAGCTCGGTGTTGTTGAGCACCTGCACGTTGAAGCCGCCCTGCACGAACGCCTTCGTGATCCCGCGCGCCTGAAGCACGTATTCCTGCATACCTGCCGAGTCCTGTCTGATGGGTTGTCGTGAATCCGCGAATGCGGTCGCGCGATCATTCATAGCGCAGCGCCTCCGCCGGCTTCACCTTCGCGCCGCGCCAGCTCGGATAGAGCGTCGCGACGGCCGACAGCACGAACGCGATCAGGCCGATCTTGATGACGTCGCCCGCGACGAGCTCGGACGGCAGCTCGCTGATGAAGTACACCGACGGCGGCAGGAACTGCACGCCGAACAGATGCTCGATCATCGGGATCAGCCACGGAATGCTCCACGCGATCAGGCAGCCGAGCGCGACGCCCGATGCGGTGCCGACGAAGCCGATCGTCACGCCCTGCACGACGAAGATCTTCATGATCGAGCCCGGCTGCGCGCCGAGCGTGCGCAGGATCGCGATGTCGGCCTGCTTGTTGGTCACCGTCATCACGAGCGACGACACGAGGTTGAACGCGGCCACCGCGATGATCAGCGTGAGGATGATGAACATCATCCGCTTCTCGATCTGCACGGCCGAGAACCAGGTCTTGTTCTGCTGGGTCCAGTCGCGGATGTACAGGCTGCCCGACAGCGTATGCGACAGCTCGACCGCGACCTGCGGCGCCTTCTGCATGTCGGTGAGCCGCAGCCGCACGCCGGTCGGCGCGGCCATCCGGAACAGCGCCTCCGCGTCGCGGATGTTGATCATCGCGAGCGTGCTGTCGTATTCGTAGTGGCCCGACTCGAACACGCCGACGACCGTGAACTGCTTGAGCCGCGGCATCATCCCGGCCGGCGTGATCGTGCCTTCGGGGGCGACGAGCGTGACCTTGTCGCCGACCGTCACGCCGAGGTTGCCGGCGAGCGCGTCGCCGAGCACGATGCCGAACTGGCCGGGCACGAGCGCGGCGAGCTGGCCTGCCTTCATGTCCTTGCCGATGTCCGACACCTGCGGTTCGAGCGACGGCTCGACGCCGCGCAGCATCACGCCGCTCACCGCGTCCTGGCGCGTGAGCAGCGCCTGCGCGTCGACGTACGGCGCCGCGCCCGTCACCGACGGATTGCGGCGCGCTTCCTGCGCGGTCAGTTGCCAGTCGGGCATCGAGCCGGTCGGCGAAAACACCTCGACGTGCGCGAGCACCGACAGCATGCGGTCGCGCACTTCCTTCTGGAAGCCGTTCATCACGGACAGCACGACGATCAGCGCCGCGACGCCGAGCGCGATCCCGAGCATCGACACGAGCGCGATGAAGGAAATGAAGCCGTTGCCGGTCGTGCGTTTGCCGGCGCGCGTGTAGCGCCAGCCGATCTGCCATTCGTACGGAAGTTTCAAGCGAATCCTTTGTGCTGGTTACGGCGGGGATGGCGGCCCGAGGCCGGAGCGCCGCCCGGGGCGCGGTCGAAAAAAGCGGTCGCCGGACGCAATCGGGCCCAATCGGACCGTCAGCCGGCCCGATCACGCGCGCAGTTTGCCATACAATGCGCACCATCATGCACGACCGACGCCTCCATTTTCTCGTTCCGTTCGCGCTGCCGTCGGCGGCCGATGCGGCCTCGTCCCTGCACACGCTGGACAGCCCCGCGCTCGAAAAGTTGCTCGCCCGCGCGAGCCTCGTCGAGCGCGTGGCCGGCGAGGACTTCCAGCGCACGCTGCCGCACGAGCGCTGGCTGGCCCGCCGGTTCGGCGCGACCCAGGGCAACGCCGCGGACGAGGCGCCGCTCGCGCCCTACATGCTGCTGGCGGACGGCGGCGACCCGGGCACCCAGGCCTGGGCGTGCGTCGAGCCCGTCCATGTCGAAATCGCGCACGATCACCTCGTGCTCGTCGACCCGGCGAGCCTCGCGCTCGCCGACGGCGACGCCGCCGCGTTGCTGGCGGTCGCGCGCCCGCTGATCGAGGAGCTCGGCGTGCGACTGGAAGCGCCGCATCCGGCGCGCTGGTACCTGTCCAGCGAGCAGCTCGCCCGCCTCGCCGGTGCCGCGCCGCTGCGCGCCAGCGGCCGCAACATCGAGATCTGGTTGCCGCACGAGGCGCACACCGGCGAACGCTCGCGGATGTGGATGAAGCTGCAGAACGAAGTGCAGATGGCGTGGTTCCAGCATCCGGTCAACGAAGCGCGCGAAGCGCGCGGGTTGCCCGCCGTCAATTCGATCTGGTTCCACGCGCAGGGCACGCTGAAGCCGGTCGGCAAGCCGTTCGCGCGCGTGCTGTCCGTGTCGCCCGCCGCGCTCGGCCTCGCGCGCGCGGCGCAGGCCGAGGCCGGCGCCGTGCCGGCCGCATTCGGCGCACTACCCGCCGCCGCCGGCGCGACGCTCGTCGAGCTGCCCACGCTGTCCGCCCCGTTCATCGAACAGGACTGGGCACGCTGGCACGACGCGCTCGCCGCGCTCGAGCGCGACTGGTTCGCGCCCGCCCTCGCCGCGCTGCAGAACGGCGAGCTGGCCGGCGTCGACTTCACGCTGTGCGGCGACACCAGCTCCGTGACGCTGCACGCGACGCGCGGCGACCTGCGCAAGTTCTGGCGCCGCCGCGCGCTGGCATCCCTGTTCGAATAACCCGACCTGTATGACCCGGATCGTTACCCGCCCCGTCGCGCCCGCCGACGCCGAAGCGCTCGCGCGCCACGGCCTGCATCCCGTCCTCGCGCGCCTGTATGCGTCGCGCGGCGTGCAGTCCCCGACCGACATCGAGACGGCGCTCGCGCGCCTCGTGCCGCCCACCGAACTGAAAGGCTGCGCGGACGCCGCGGCGCTGCTCGCCGACGCGATCGCCGACCAGCGGCGCCTGCTGGTCGTCGCCGACTACGACTGCGACGGCGCGACCGCCTGCGCGGTCGCGGTGCGCGGCCTGCGGATGTTCGGCGCGCAAATCGACTACCTGGTGCCGAACCGCTTCGAATACGGCTACGGGCTCACGCCAGAGATCGTCGAACTCGCGGCCGCGCGCAAGCCCGACCTACTGATCACCGTCGACAACGGGATCGCGAGCGTCGCGGGCGTCGAGGCCGCGAACGCACGCGGCATCGACGTGCTCGTGACCGACCACCACCTGCCCGGCGACGCGCTGCCCGCCGCGCGCGCGATCGTCAACCCGAACCAGCCCGGCTGCGCGTTCCCGAGCAAGCATATCGCCGGCGTCGGCGTGATGTTCTACGTGCTGCTCGCGCTGCGCGCCGAGCTGCGCCACCGCGGCGCATTCGCGAGCAAGGAGGCCGAACCGCGTCTCGACGGGCTGCTCGACCTCGTCGCGCTTGGCACCGTCGCCGACGTGGTGCGGCTCGACGGCAACAATCGCGTGCTCGTCGCACAGGGGCTGCAGCGCATCCGCAACGGCCGCATGCAGCCGGGTATCGCCGCGCTGTTCCGCGCCGCCGGCCGCGAGGCGCGCACCGCATCGGGCTTCGACCTCGGCTTCGGCCTCGGCCCGCGCCTGAACGCCGCCGGGCGGCTCTCGGACATGTCGCTCGGCATCGAGTGCCTGATCACCGACGACATCGGCCGCGCGTGGGACCTCGCGCAGCAGCTCGACGTGATGAACCGCGAGCGCCGCGAGATCGAGGCCGGCATGCAGCAGCAGGCGCTCGCCGATCTCGCCGACGTCGATCCGGCCGACGCGTGCACGATCACGCTGTTCAATCCCGAGTGGCACCAGGGCGTGATCGGCATCGTCGCCGGACGGCTCAAGGAGAAATTCCACCGCCCGTCGTTCACGTTCGCGCATGCGGACGAGGCCGGCACGCGGGTCAAGGGTTCGGGCCGCTCGATTCCCGGCTTCCACCTGCGCGATGCGCTCGACCTCGTGTCGAAGCGCGAGCCCGACCTGATCGTCGCGTTCGGCGGCCACGCGATGGCGGCCGGTCTCACGCTCGACACCGACAACGTGCCGCGCTTCGCGGCCGCGTTCGAGGCCGTCGCGCGCGAATGGCTGTCCGACGACGCGCTGGCGCGCGTGATCGAGACCGACGGCGAACTCGAGGAAGCGTATTTCACGCCGCAGTTCGTCGGGTTGCTCGACGAAGCCGTCTGGGGCCAGGGCTTTCCGGCCCCGCTTTTCTCCGGCGAATTCGACGTCGTGTCGCAGTCGCTCGTGAAGGAAAAGCACCTCAAGCTGCAACTGGCGCGCGGCCGCCAGCGCTTCAACGCGATCTGGTTCAACCACACCGAGCCGCTGCCGGCGAGCGCGCTGATCGCGTACCGCCTCGTGGCCGACACGTGGAACGGCGTGACGCGCGTCCAGCTGATCGTCGAACACGCGGCCGGCTGAGCGCCGACCGGCCGGCCACCCGGCCCGCGGCGCCCGCGGGCCATGTGCGAACCATGCGGACCACATGCGCGCCGCGCCGGACGGGGCCGCGGCGCGCGCGCAAGCACACTCCGCGTCACCGGGAAACCCTGCCGATCGGCTATAATTCCGCTTTTTTACGAAGCAAGAACAGCGAACGATCATGGAAGCGGAACGTCTCAACGCGATCGAAAGCTCCCTGCTCGACCTGCGCAACCGCGCGGGCGAGCTTCGGGGGTATCTTTGACTACGACGCCAAAGCTGCGCGTCTGACCGAAGTCAACAAGGAACTCGAGGACCCGAACGTCTGGAACGATTCGAAGAACGCCCAGGCGCTCGGCCGCGAGAAAAAGCTGCTCGAAGGCGTCGTCACGACGCTGACGGCGCTCGATAGCGACCTGCGCGATGCGCTCGACCTGTTCGAGCTCGCACGCGAGGAAGGCGACGAAGACACCCTCGTCGCATCGGAAGACGACGCGAAGAAGCTCGAAGCACGCGTCGGCGACATCGAGTTCCGCCGGATGTTCTCGAACCCGGCCGACCCGAACAACTGCTTCATCGACATCCAGGCCGGCGCCGGCGGCACCGAGGCGTGCGACTGGGCATCGATGCTGCTGCGCCAGTACCTGCGCTACTGCGAACGCAAGGGCTTCAAGGCCGAGGTGCTCGAAGAGTCCGACGGCGACGTCGCCGGCATCAAGAACGCGACGGTCAAGGTCACGGGCGAATACGCATACGGCTTCCTGCGCACCGAAACGGGCATCCATCGCCTCGTGCGCAAGTCGCCGTTCGACTCGTCGGGCGGCCGTCACACGTCGTTCTCGTCGGTGTTCGTCTATCCGGAAATCGACGATTCGATCGAAGTCGAGATCAACCCGGCCGACCTGCGCATCGACACGTACCGCGCATCGGGCGCGGGCGGCCAGCACATCAACAAGACCGACTCCGCGGTGCGGATCACGCACATGCCGACCGGTATCGTCGTGCAGTGCCAGAACGACCGCTCGCAGCACCGCAACCGCGCCGAAGCAATGGCGATGCTGAAATCGCGCCTGTACGAAGTCGAAATGCGCAAGCGCCAGGCCGAACAGGACAAGCTCGAATCGAGCAAGACCGATGTGGGCTGGGGCCACCAGATCCGTTCGTACGTGCTCGACCAGAGCCGCGTGAAGGACCTGCGCACGAACGTCGAAATGAGCAACACGAGAGCCGTCCTCGACGGCGATCTCGACGACTTCATCAGCGCGAGCCTCAAACAGGGCGTGTAAGCGCCGCGGCGCGGCCCCTCCGGTCGCGCCGCCCTTCCCGTTGCGTTGCCGCACCCACTCCGAATTCCGACCATCATGACCGAACCGACCCAAACGCAGCCCGCCGTCGCGGCGGACGAAAACCAGATCATCGCCGAGCGCCGCGAGAAGCTGCGCGCACTGCGCGAGCAAGGCGTCGCCTATCCGAACGATTTCCGGCCGACGCATCACGCCGCCGATCTCCAGGTGAAATTCGCCGACTCGGACAAGGCCGCGCTCGAAGCGAACCCGGTCGAGGTGTCGGTCGCCGGCCGCATGATGCTCAAGCGCGTGATGGGCAAGGCGAGCTTCGCGACGGTGCAGGACGGTTCGGGCCAGATCCAGTTCTTCGTGACGCCGAACGACGTCGGCGCGGAAACCTACGACGCATTCAAGAAGTGGGACCTGGGCGACATCGTCGCCGCACGCGGCGTGCTGTTCCGCACCAACAAGGGCGAGCTGTCGGTCCAGTGCAAGGAACTGCGCCTGCTGTCGAAGGCGCTGCGTCCGCTGCCGGACAAGTTCCACGGCCTCGCCGACCAGGAAATGCGCTATCGCCAGCGCTATGTCGACCTGATCGTCACGCCGGAAACGCGCGACACGTTCCGCGCGCGCACCAAGACCATCGCGTCGATCCGCAAGTTCATGGACAACGCCGACTTCATGGAAGTCGAGACGCCGATGCTGCACCCGATCCCGGGCGGCGCCGCGGCCAAGCCGTTCGTCACGCACCACAACGCGCTCGACATGCAGATGTTCCTGCGCATCGCGCCGGAGCTGTACCTGAAGCGCCTGATCGTCGGCGGTTTCGAACGCGTGTTCGAGATCAACCGCAACTTCCGGAATGAAGGCGTGTCGCCGCGCCACAACCCGGAATTCACGATGATGGAGTTCTACGCCGCGTACACCGACTACCGCTGGCTGATGGACTTCACCGAGCAGCTGATCCGCCAGGCGGCGATCGATGCGCTCGGCACCGCGACGATCCAGTACCAGGGCCGCGAGCTCGATCTCGCGAAGCCGTTCCACCGCCTGACGATCACGCAGGCAATCCAGAAGTACGCGCCGCAGTACACCGACGGCCAGCTGTCGGACGACGCGTTCCTGCGTTCCGAACTGAAGCGCCTCGGCGTCGACGTGTCGCAGCCGGCCTTCCTGAACGCCGGCATCGGCGCGCTGCAGCTCGCGCTGTTCGAGGAAACCGCCGAATCGCAGCTGTGGGAGCCGACCTACATCATCGACTACCCGGTCGAAGTGTCGCCGCTCGCACGCGCGTCGGACACGGTGCCGGGCATCACCGAGCGTTTCGAGCTGTTCATGACCGGCCGCGAGATCGCGAACGGCTTCTCGGAGCTGAACGATCCGGAAGACCAGGCCGCGCGCTTCAAGAAGCAGGTCGAGCAGAAGGATGCCGGCGACGAGGAAGCGATGTTCTTCGACGCCGACTACATCCGCGCGCTCGAACACGGGATGCCGCCGACGGGCGGTTGCGGGATCGGCATCGACCGTCTCGTGATGCTGCTGACCGACAGCCCGACGATCCGCGACGTGCTGCTGTTCCCGCACCTGCGCCGCGAAGACTGACGGCGTGCCAGCGTGTGCGCCGCGCCCTGCGGCGCGCACGCGTCAGCTTTGTAACCACGCGTAAATCCCGCCTGCCGGCGTTCACCGGTTTTCGATCCTCCCCCGTTTTATTCCCTCGTCGCGACGGCCTTCTCCGGGTTTTCCCTGTAGCAAACGCCGATCCCGCGCTGCAATTCGTTACACCTTGATACGGTGCGCCGCTCGCTCGTGGACGACACTCCTGTTGCGTCACCACGCATGACCACGGGACCAGAACGAGGCGCCGGAACGCCAAGTCTGCTCGCTCCCGAGCGTGGGATCCGGCCAGCGCCAACGTGCGAAACCGGGTCGACACCGGAGAAGAAAATGGACAACCAGAATCAAACCACGCCGCAAAAGCAACGCCTGCACCCGCTCATCGCGACCGCCGCAGGCGCCGTCATCGTCGCCAGCCTCGCCGCCACTGCCGCGATCACGGGCATCTTCCCGAAGGCCAGCAGCAACAACGCGCAGAACGGCCAGACCCAGGCCGCGCTGATCGCGTCGCAGCCGGCCGTCGATACGGCCGCGGCAGCCAGCGCCGCGCTCGCCGCGCAAGCGCAGCAGCAGGCAGCCGAACAGGCCGCGCAGAAGGCTGCGGCCGAGAAAGCCGCTGCTGAGAAGGCGGCTGCGGCACAAGCCGAGCCGCGGCCCGCGCCGCGTCCGGCAGCCACGCACCACCGCCATACGCCGGCACCGCAACCGCCGCAATACGCGCAACAGCCGTCCGCACCCGCGCAGCCGGCCTATTGCCAGACCTGCGGCACGGTCGTAGCGATCACGCAGACGCGCACGCCGGGCCAGAGCTCGGGGATCGGCGCGGTCGGCGGCGCAGCGGCCGGCGGCCTGCTCGGCAACCAGTTCGGTCACGGCAACGGCCGCACCGCGATGACGATCATCGGCGCGCTCGGCGGCGGTCTCGCCGGCAACCAGGTCGAGAAGCAGGTGCGCGCGGAAACCGACTACCAGGTGCAGGTCCAGATGGAAAGCGGCGCGACGCGCACGTTCACGTACCACAACCCGCCGCCGTTCGGCCAGGGCCAGCGCGTGCGGATCGAGAACGGCACGCTGGTCGGCTCGTAATGCATGACGAATCGCCGCGCGGCTCTTGCGCCGAGCGGAAATGAAAAAGGCTCGTGACGCGTCGCGAGCCTTTTCCTTTTGCGGGAGCGTTGCCGGCGCCACGCGGTGCGGGCGTCGGCGCGAACCTCAGTCTTCGTCGTCGAAGTCCGATTCGTCGATCCAGTGAGCCTGGATCGCTTCGAGGATCTTCTCGCCCGAGTGCGCCGGGTCGTCGGTGAAGCCGTCCAGCTCGATGACCCATTGGCGCAGGTCGACGAAATTGATCCGCTGCGGATCGACGTCCGGATGCTTGTCTGCCAGCGCGATGGCAATTTCGCGCGAATCGGTCCATTTCATGGCCTGCTCTCCCGTATACGTGGCGAGTCCGCCCCGCCGATTCGTCAGTGATTATCCTTCGCGTGGTTGATCGAGTACTTCGGGATCTCGACCACCAGGTCCGAATCTTCCTTCACGATCGCCTGGCACGACAGGCGTGATGTCGGCTCGAGGCCCCATGCCTTGTCGAGCAGGTCGTCTTCGTCCTCCTCGGACGGCTCGAGATCGTTGAAGCCCTCGCGGATCACCACGTGGCAGGTCGTGCACGCGCACGACTTCTCGCACGCATGCTCGATCTCGATCCCGTGGTCGAGCAGGTTGTCGCAAATACTCTTGCCGGGCGTCGCGTCGATCACTGCGCCGTCCGGGCACAGTTCGACGTGAGGCAGCACCACCAGTTGAGGCATGTCCGTTCCGTCAGTCAGGGTGCGGCGGCTGGCGCCGCACGGTTCAATATCGCGCGGGCCGTCGCCGGCCCGCGTGCAGTTCGTTCGTTCAGATCTCGTCGAGGCGGCGGCCCGACAGTGCGCGCTTGATGCTCTTGTCCATCCGGCGCGCCGCGAATTCGTCGGTGCCGTCGGCCAGCGTCTTGGTCGCGGTCTCGATCGCGTCCGTGTCGTCGCCCTGCGCGATCATGCGCAGCGCCGCGACGAGCGCGTCGACCTGCGTGCGTTCGGCGTCGTCGAGCAATTCGCCGTCGGCCGCCAGCGCCGCCTGCGTCGCCTCGATCATCCGCTCGGCCTCGACCTGCGCTTCGCGCAGCGCGCGTGCCCGCATGTCGATCTCGGCGGTCTTGAAGCTGTCCTCGAGCATCTTCGCGATGTCGTCGTCGGCGAGGCCGTACGACGGCTTCACGACGACCGACGCCTCGACGCCCGAATGCTGCTCGCGCGCGAACACCGACAGCAGCCCGTCCGCATCGACCTGGTAGGTCACGCGGATGCGCGCCGCACCGGCCGTCATCGGCGGGATGCCGCGCAGCTCGAAGCGCGCGAGCGAGCGGCAGTCGGCGACGAGCTCGCGCTCGCCCTGCACGACGTGGATCGCCATCGCGGTCTGGCCGTCCTTGAAGGTCGTGAATTCCTGCGCACGCGCGATCGGAATAGTCGAATTGCGCGGAATGATCTTCTCGACGAGACCACCCATCGTCTCGACGCCGAGCGACAGCGGGATCACGTCGAGCAGCAGCCAGTCGTCGCCGCTGCCGCGATTGCCGGCGAGCAGGTCGGCCTGGATCGCCGCACCGAGCGCGACGACCTGGTCCGGATCGAGGTTGACGAGCGGCGGCTGACCGAAATACTTCGCGACCGCCTCGCGGATCACCGGCATGCGCGTCGCGCCGCCGACCAGCACGACGCCCTTGATGTCGGCCGGGCTCACCTGCGCATCGCGCAGGGCCTTGCGGGTCGGCGTCAGCGTACGCTGCACGAGCGGCTCGACGAGCGCGGCGAACGTGTCGTGCGAGATCGTCTGCACGAGGTGTGCACCGGTCGACAGCGTCACGTCGAGCGACGCCTGCGGCGCGGACGACAGCGCTTCCTTCAGCACGCGCACGCGATCGAGCAGCAGGCGCACGTCCTCGGGCGCGAGCGCCTTCGCGTCGATGCCGGACTGCGCAAGTACGTGACCGAACAGCGCGTGGTCGAAATCGTCGCCGCCGAGTGCGGAATCGCCGCCCGCGGCCAGCACTTCGAATACGCCCTTCGTCAGCTTCAGGATCGACAGGTCGAACGTGCCGCCGCCGAGGTCGTACACCGCGTAGAGGCCTTCGGCCGCGTTGTCGAGACCATAGGCGATCGCGGCCGCAGTCGGTTCGTTCAACAGGCGCAGCACGTTGAGGCCCGCGAGGCGCGCGGCGTCCTTCGTCGCCTGGCGCTGCGCGTCGTCGAAGTACGCGGGCACCGTGATCACCGCGCCGACCAGGTCGTCGCCGAGCGTGTCTTCCGCACGGTAACGCAGCGTCGCGAGAATCTCGGCCGACACTTCGACCGGGCTCTTCACGCCGTCGATCGTGCGGATCTGCACCATGCCGGGTGCATCGACGAATTCGTACGGCGCGTTCGCCGCGCCTTCGACCTCGGCCTTGCCGCGGCCCATGAAGCGCTTGACCGACACGATCGTGTTGCGCGGATCGGTCGCGGCCTGCTCCTTCGCTTCGTGACCGATGCGGCGGCCGCCCTTCTCCAGATAACGGACCACCGACGGCAGCAGCGCGCGGCCCGCTTCGTCCGGCAGCACTTCGGGCACGCTGTTGCGCACGGCCGCGACGAGCGAGTTCGTCGTGCCGAGATCGATCCCGACAGCGAGTCGCCGCTGGTGCGGCGCCGGCGCCATGCCCGGTTCGGAAATTTGCAGTAAAGCCATCTTGGTTCGTTCGGGCGCTCGGCCCGTTTGCTGCGCGTGCCGCGAGGCACGCGGTTAAGTTTCGAGGCGCTCGATCTGCGCGCCCACTTCCGACGCGACCCGTTCGATGAACATCAGCTGGCGCACGGCCTCGGCGGCGGCCTGGTCGGCCGCGCTGTCGAGCAGCGTGCCGAGGCGCTCGAGGCGCACGCGCTTTTCGTCGCGCAGCTCGGCGAGCAGCGCATCGAGCGCGTCGACGTTGCGGGCAGCCGCGGCATCCTCGATGCCTTCGCGCCACTCCATCTGCTGCATCAGGAACGCGGGCTCCATCGCGGTGTTGTTTTCGGCACCGATGTCGACGCCGCGCAGCGACAGCAGATAGGTCGCGCGCTTCAGCGGATCGCGCAGCGTGCGGTAGGCTTCGTTCGCACGGGTCGCCCATTGCATCGCGATGCGCTTTTGCGCGTCGCCGGCCGCCGCGAAGCGGTCCGGGTGCACCTGCGTCTGCACCGTGCGATAGGCGCTGTCGAGCGCCGTCTCGTCGAGCGCGAATTGCGCCGGCAGGTGAAACAGATCGAAGTGGCTGTCTTTCAGCGAAACCATCGTCGCGTTCAATTCCGGTTCGTCGCGCGGCAAACGCCGCACATTAAAAAGGCGGCCCGTGCCGCCTCTTGCCCGCATCGCGCGGAAACCCCGCGTCACACGCGGAACGATTCGCCGCAGCCGCACTCGTCCTTCACGTTCGGGTTGTTGAACTTGAACCCCTCGTTCAGGCCTTCGCGTGCGAAGTCGAGCTCGGTGCCGTCGATGTACGCGAGGCTCTTCGGGTCGACGACGACCTTCACGCCATGGCTCTCGAACACCTGATCCTCGGGAGCCAGCTCGTCGACATACTCGAGCTTGTACGCGAGCCCCGAGCACCCGGTCGTGCGAACGCCAAGCCGCAGGCCCACACCCTTGCCGCGACGGACGAGGTATTTCTGGACGTGCTGTGCTGCTTTTTCGGTCAGTGTAATTGCCATGATGTCCTTGCCGCGGCGCGCCACCCGGGCCCGCCGCGATCCTTCACAAGCCGCTCGATGCCGCTCAGGCTGCTGCCTGATCGCCTTCCTTGGTGTCGTGGCGCTTCTTGTAGTCGGCCACGGCTGCCTTGATCGCGTCTTCCGCGAGAATCGAGCAGTGAATCTTCACCGGCGGCAGGGCCAGCTCTTCGGCGATCTGCGTGTTCTTGATCGACAGTGCCTCGTCGAGGGTCTTGCCCTTCACCCACTCGGTCACGAGCGAGCTCGACGCGATGGCCGAGCCGCAACCGTACGTCTTGAACTTCGCGTCTTCGATCACGCCGTCCGCGCCGACGCGGATCTGCAGCTTCATCACGTCGCCGCAGGCCGGCGCGCCGACCATGCCCGTGCCGACCGCGTCGTCGTCTTTCGCGAACGAACCGACGTTACGCGGGTTTTCGTAGTGATCCAGAACCTTGTTGCTGTATGACATGACTCAAACTCCTTGACTCGTTACGTCTGCGTGCGCAAATCCGCCCGCGAATGTATTCAATGCGGTGTTCAGTGTGCGGCCCATTCGATCGTCGACAGATCGATGCCTTCCTGGTGCATTTCCCAGAGCGGCGACAGTTC
The DNA here is from genome assembly GCF_003854225.1 of Burkholderia sp. Bp8986. Taxonomy (NCBI): domain Bacteria; kingdom Pseudomonadati; phylum Pseudomonadota; class Betaproteobacteria; order Burkholderiales; family Burkholderiaceae; genus Burkholderia; species Burkholderia sp. Bp8986. Next base: position 74,124 of record NZ_QTQM01000019.1, read on the forward strand.
GCGCAGCTTCGCGATCTTGCTGTTCAGCAGGTTGATCACGAAGTCGACGTCCTGCTCCGTCGTGAAGCGGCCGACCGTGAAGCGGATCGAGCTGTGCGCGAGTTCGTCGTTGCGGCCGAGTGCACGCAGCACGTACGACGGCTCCAGCGACGCCGACGTGCAAGCCGAGCCCGACGACACCGCGACGTCCTTGATCGCCATGATCAGCGACTCGCCTTCGACGAAGTTGAAGCTGATGTTCAGGTTGTGCGGGACACGGTGCTCCATGTCGCCGTTCACGTACGTTTCCTCGATCTGCGACAGGCCGCGCAGCAGCTTGTCGCGCAGCATGCGGATGCGCTCGTTCTCGGTCGCCATTTCTTCACGCGCGATGCGGAACGCTTCGCCCATGCCGACGATCTGGTGCGTCGCCAGCGTGCCAGAACGCATGCCGCGCTCGTGGCCGCCGCCGTGCATCTGCGCTTCGATGCGCACGCGCGGCTTGCGACGCACGTACAGCGCGCCGATGCCCTTCGGGCCGTAGGTCTTGTGCGCCGAGAACGACATCAGGTCGACCTTCAGCTTCGCGAGGTCGATCTCGACCTTGCCGGTCGACTGTGCGGCGTCCACGTGGAACACGATGCCCTTCTCGCGGCAGATCTCACCGATCGTCTCGATGTCCTGAATCACGCCGATCTCGTTGTTCACGTGCATCACGGATACGAGGATCGTGTCCGGGCGCAGCGCGGCCTTGAACACGTCGAGGTCGATCAGGCCGTCTTCCTTCACGTCGAGATAGGTGACTTCGAAGCCGTCGCGCTCGAGCTCGCGGCAGGTGTCGAGCACGGCCTTGTGCTCGGTCTTCACCGTGACGATGTGCTTGCCCTTGCCCTTGTAGAAGTTCGCGGCACCCTTGATCGCAAGGTTGTCCGATTCCGTTGCGCCGGACGTCCAGATGATCTCGCGCGGATCCGCGTTCACGAGCGCAGCCACCTGTTCGCGCGCTTCCTCGACCGCGCGCTCGGCATCCCAGCCGTACGCGTGGCTACGCGATGCCGGGTTGCCGAACTGCTCGCGCAGGTACGGCACCATCTTGTCGACCACGCGCGGGTCGACCGGCGTCGTCGCGCTGTAATCCATGTAGATGGGCAGGTGGAGAGTCTCTTGGGTCATCTGTCGCTCCGGGTATTCTGTGCAGGGACTATGTGCGTTATGGGGTGTGCGGCGCGTTCGCGCTCACGAACTCGCGATGTTGAACACCGAATTGGGACCGAGCGGCATCGTGCGCACCGGTTCGGCCGGCGCCGCGGCGGGCTCCGGCGCGCGCCGGTCGCGCAGCACCGCGGGCGCGCCCTCGCGTGCGCGCTGCTGATCGACGAGATCCTGCAGCGATACCGAATCGAGGTATTCGACCATTTTCTGGTTCAGGGTCGACCACAGCTCGTGCGTCATGCAATGGCCGTCGGGCTGCTTCGAGCCGTCGCACGTGCCTTTGCCGCCGCACTGCGTGGCGTCGAGCGGTTCATCGACCGCGATGATGATGTCGGCGACGGTGACGTCCTGCGCGCGGCGCGCGAGGTTGTAGCCGCCGCCCGGGCCGCGCACGGATTCGACGATTTCATGCCTGCGCAGCTTGCCGAACAGCTGTTCGAGATACGAGAGCGAAATCCGCTGGCGCTGGCTGATGCCTGCAAGCGTCACCGGGCCCTGCTCCTGGCGCAGTGCCAAGTCAATCATCGCCGTGACGGCGAAACGGCCTTTGGTGGTGAGTCTCATGGTGTCTAGGGGACTGCAATCTTGACGATTTTGGTCAAGTATAAATATTTGACGTTTTTAGTCAAGTATCCATGTCTTCGACAGGGTATTCGCAGACCGCTGAATACCCCGCCACGATCAGCGTGCGGTACCGCTCCGGAGGGTGTCCAGCAGGCCCGCGCACGCGCGCTCGACCTGGTCGAGCACCTGTTCGAAGCCCTGCGCGCCGCCGAAATAAGGATCGGCCACTTCGGTCCCGGCCGCCCCCGGCGCGAATTCCATCAGGAGGCGCACCTTGTCGCGATGCCCGGGCGGGCAGCGCCGCCGCAATTCCGCGAGATTGGCTTCGTCCATCGCCAGCAGCAGGTCGAACCGCTCGAAATCCGCCGCGCTCACCTGCCGCGCCCGCAGCGCCGACAGGTCGTAGCCGCGGGTGCGGGCCGCCGCCTGCGCGCGTGTGTCGGGCGGCTCGCCGACGTGCCAGTCGCCGGTACCGGCCGAATCGACCTCGATCCGGTCGGCCAGCCCGGCCGCGTCCACCTGGTGGCGCATCACGCCTTCTGCAGTGGGCGAACGGCAGATATTGCCGAGACAGACGAAACAGATCGCAACGCGGGTCATCGCACTATCGGAAAGCCGCGGCGAGCCGCGCGGGAGAACAACGCGCCATTATACAAAGGCGCCCGGAATCGCGCCGCCGCGCAAAGCGACGGCGGCGTGCCTTACAGCGCCTTGGGTGCGGCGAGCACGACGTCGCCGGATGCGGCCGGCAACGGTGTCGCCGCGTCGTCGACCAGCCCGAACGACACCGCGCGCGCGAGTTCCGCCGATGCCTGATGAACGGCGATCGGTCCACTCGCCGGCGCGTCGGCCATCGCGTGCAGATAAGCGGCCGCGGCGAGCGGAACGACGATTGCCAGCGGCCAGTACATCGATATTGTCTTTTTCATGATGCGGCTCCTTGACCTCATGCCCCGAAACCCGATTCCAGGGACTACAGGCAGGATTCTATAGACCGCACCTATCAAGATAAATACATGAATAGCGAACGCACTGTTGCCACCCGATGAACAGTCGTCAGCCCAGGTGGCTTTGCGAGGCCGCGTACAGTTCGCGGAACGTCCGGCCGGTCGGCGTCGGCATGTCGCGCGTGTCCATCCAGCCACCCATCATCGGCAGGCGCCGCAGCGTGCCGCCGTTGCCGCCCAGCCGCTCGAGGATCCGTACCGCGAGCTTGGTCGTCAGCGCGTAAAGGAGCGGCCGGCGCGCGACAAAGCCCCACGCGGCGAGCGCGGCGCGCTCGCGCCACGGCCGCAGGTGCCGCTCGACCTGTTTCTCGCGCAGCGTGCGCAGCAGGTGCGACAGCGGGATTCCGGCCGGGCACACGCTGTCGCATTCGCCGCACAGCGTCGCGGCCTGCGGCAGGTCGAGCGCACGGTCGATCCCGACGTAGCTCGGCGTCAATACCGACCCCATCGGGCCCGGATAGACCCATCCGTACGCGTGCCCGCCGACCTTCTGGTACACCGGGCAATGGTTCATGCACGCGCCGCAGCGGATGCAGCGCAGCATCTCCTGGAATTCGCCGCCGATCAGGCCCGTGCGGCCGCCGTCGACGAGCACCACGTAGTTGTGTTCCGGGCCGTCCTCGTCGCCGGGGCCGCGCGGCCCGGTCAGCACCGAGAAGTAGTTCGAGGTCTTCTGGCCGGTCGCCGAACGCGGCAGCAGACGCATCGCGGTCGCGAGATCCTCGAGCGTCGGCAGCACCTTCTCGATGCCCGTCACCGCGACATGCACGCGCGGCATCACCGTGCACATCCCTTCGTTGCCTTCGTTCGTGACGAGCGCAACCGACCCCGTCTCGGCGATCACGAAGTTGCCGCCCGTCACGCCCATGTCGGCCGACAGGAAATGCGGGCGCAGCACCTCGCGCGCCTCGCGCGTCATGTCCGGAATCTCGGTCAGCCGCTCGCGGTGGTGCGTGCGCGCGAACAGGTCGGCGATCTCGTCCTTGTCCTTGTGCACGACGGGCGCGATGATGTGGCTCGGCGGCTCGTTGTCGTTGATCTGCAGGATGTATTCACCGAGGTCCGTCTCGATCGACTGCACGCCCATCTCGGCAAGCACCGCGTTCAGGCGCATTTCCTCGGACACCATCGACTTCGTCTTGATGACCTTCTTCACGTCGTGGCGCCGCGCGATGTCGGCGACGAGCCGCGCGGCGTCCGCGGTCGTTTCCGCGAACAGCACCGTCGTGCCGCGCCGCGTCGCTTCGCGCTCGAACGCCTCGAGCCACACGTCGAGGTTCTCCAGCGCACGGTTGCGGCGCGCCTTCAGCGCGGCGCGCGTCGCCTGGAAGTCGATCGCGGTCATCGCATCGGCGCGCGCGGACACGAACTTCGTCGACAGCTTCTTCAGGTTCTGCTGCAGGCGCTGGTCGGCCAGCTTCTGGCCGGCGCGCGCCTTGAAATGCATCGATTGAACTTGCATCGCGGTATCGAGGAAAAGTAAGCGGGAACCGGGCGTCAGACGTCGCCCGCCAGCACCTGCGCGACGTGCAGCACGCGGGTGTCGCGGTCGCCCGTGCGGCGCAACCGCCCTTCGATGTTCAGCATGCAGCCGAGATCGCCGAGCACGACGGCGCCCGCACCGGACGCGCGCACGTTCGCGCACTTTTCGTCCGCGATGGCCGCCGAAATGTCGCCGTACTTGACCGCGAACGTGCCGCCGAAGCCGCAGCAGTGCTCGCAGTCCTTCATCTCGGTGACGGCCACGCCGCGCTGCGCGAGCAGCGCGCGCGGCTGCGCCTTCACGCCGAGCTCGCGCAGGCCCGAGCATGAGTCGTGATAGGTGACGGGCCCCGTGAATTCGCCGGGGGCGAGCGTCACCTTCGCGACGTTCGCGAGGAAATCGGTCAGTTCGTAGACTTTCTGCTGGAGTCGCGCATAGCGCCCCATCAGTTCGGGGTCGTCGCGGAACAGGTCGCCGTAGTGCGCGCGGATCATGCCGCCACACGAGCCCGACGGCGCGACGACGTAGTCGAACTGCTCGAACTCGCGCAGCGTCTTTTCGGCGAGATCCCGTGCGAGCGCGCGGTCGCCCGAGTTGTAGGCCGGCTGGCCGCAGCAGGTTTGCGCGGGCGGCACGAACACTTCGTAGCCGGCTTCGCGAATCAGTTTCAGCGCGGAAAAGCCGATTTCCGGACGCATCAGGTCGACCAGGCAGGTCACGAACAAACCGACTCGCATACGCGCTCCTTCGAGAAAACGGCTCTCATTATCCGCCGTTTGGCCGGCAAGACCAACGCCGGCACGCGCGCAAGTGCGCGATGCCGGAAACGAGGACTTCCTCGAACGGCGTTCGCTTTTTTCACGATACGAGATACAATCGACGCAACACCGCTTGACGCGTCAACCGATTCTCCCCCGACATGAGCCAACCCACCCCGGATTCCAAAACGTCGATCCAGGTGATCGAACGCATGATGCGGCTGCTGGACGCGCTCGCCGCGCACAGCGACCCCGTCAGCCTGAAAGAGCTTGCGCAGCGCACGGAGCTGCATCCGTCGACCGCACACCGCATCCTCAACGACATGGTGACCTGCCGCCTCGTCGACCGCTCCGATCCCGGCACCTACCGGCTCGGCATGCGGCTGCTCGAACTCGGCAACCTCGTGAAGGCGCGCCTGTCGGTACGCGACGCTGCGCTGATGCCGATGCGCGAATTGCATCGCCTGACCGGCCAGACCGTGAACCTGTCGGTGCGTCAGGGCGACGAAATCGTCTATATCGAGCGCGCGTATTCCGAGCGCTCGGGGATGCAGGTCGTCCGCGCAATCGGCGGCCGCGCGCCGCTGCATCTGACGTCGGTCGGCAAGCTGTTTCTCGCGGTCGACGAAACCTCGCGCGTGCGCGCCTATGCGACGCGCACCGGGCTGTCCGGCCATACGCAGAACAGCATCACCGACATCGCGAAGCTCGAGCGCGAGCTGACACTCGTGCGCCAGCAATCGTGCGCGCGGGACAACGAGGAACTGGAGCTGGGCGTGCGCTGCATCGCGGCCGGCATCTACGACGACTCGGGCAAGCTCGTCGCGGGCCTGTCGCTGTCGGCCCCGGCGGACCGCCTGCAGGACGCGTGGCTCGGCCAGCTGAGCCGCACCGCGCTGACCATCTCGGAATCGCTCGGCTACCGGCCCGCGCCCACGAAGGACGCCGAAGGGCTGCAACGGCACGCGTGAGCCGCGCCGCCCGCCGCACGGCGCCAGATGAAAAAAAGCCCCGCATCGCGGGGCTTTTTCTTTGCGGCGATCGGCACGGCGCGAACCGCCGTGACACGCTCAGGTGCCGCCGTTCGCCGTATTGGCGGCCGTCAGGCGCTCGCCGCCGCCGGCGTCGAGCCAGTTGCGCAGGCGTGCCGCGTCGGCGAAGCGCGAATACTTGCCGAACGAATCCAGCAGCACCATCACCATCGGCCGGCCATGGATCGTCGCCTGCATCACGAGGCATTCGCCCGCCTCGTTGATGAAGCCCGTCTTCTGCAGACCGATGTCCCACGAGCCGTTGCCGCGGATCAGCGCGTTCGTGCTGTTGTAGACCAGGTTGCGCTTGCCCGTATTGACGTCGTACGTGCGGTCGGTCGAGAACTGCCGGATCATCGGGTACTGGTACGCCGCGTTGACCATCTTCACGAGGTCGCGTGCGCTCGACACATTCGAGCTCGACAGGCCTGTCGAATTCTCGAAGTGGGTGTCGTTCATGCCCAGCGACTTCGCCTTCGCGTTCATCGCGGCGATGAACGCCGGACGGCCGCCCGGGTAATAGCGCGACAGCGCGGCGGCCGCGCGGTTTTCCGACGCCATCAGCGCGATGTGCAGCATGTCCTCGCGCGACAGCACCGAGCCGACCGACAGGCGCGAACCCGTGCCCTTCTCGTAGTCGCGGTCTTCGTCGGTGACTTCGATCTGGTCGGTCATCGGTGACTTCGAGTCGAGCACGACCATCGCCGTCATCAGCTTCGAGATCGATGCGATCGGCACGACGGCGAGCGAATTCTTGTCGAACAGCGGCTCGCCGGTGTTCTGGTCGACGACGTACGCGACGCTCGAGCGCAGCGCGAGCGCGTCCGGCGTGTCGTGCAGGCCGAATGCCTGGCCGACCGTCGGGCGACGCGGCTGGAACGCGACCTTGCGCACCGCGCCGCGATGGCCGTGCACGTTCGACGCGAGCGTCGCGCGCTTGCGCGATGCCTTCGGCGCATCGGCCGACGCGACGTTGGCGGATTTCGCGGAGGCGGCCTTCACCGTCCGCTTCTTTTCCGAAGAAGTGGAAGCGGCTTTCTTGGCGGCCTGGTGGGTCTTCGCAGTGGCGGCAAAGGCGTCAGCGGGCGCGACGGACGCGGCGGTCGCCAGCAAGGCGACGGCGACCGACACAGCCGTGCCGAGCGTCATGCTCTGCAACAATCTGCGCGGTGAAAACGATTCGGCTTTCATTGGGGTCTGGACAAAGCGGGCGGGGTTTCCGCAAGTGTAGTTAAAGCTGAAAAAAAGAGCAATATTAGGCACTTACCGATCGTCGTTAAACCGGAATGTAAGGGTCGACCAACGATGACTCGATCAACCCTCGCGCTCCCATCGAAAAAATTCATGGGATGCGCCGCCCGACAGTACCCGTCTCCCGAATTACCACGCGGTTAATTGAGATAACGTCACTTTGGCGACGAATTAAAGCGGGGAAAGTACGTATCCGGCGTTCGGTGTACCAGGCACCGGTCTTGACCGCGGCGGCGGCACATCGCCACGGCATGCGCATCGCGAAACGGCGCACTTTTCGACAGGAACAGAAGCATAACGTTCCACATGCCTGTCAGGTTTACCTGTGCATGATCACGGTGCGGCGCGCCTGCCCCGGCCAAGTGCGCACCATGTGGGAACACGTCTGAAACCGATTCCGAACCGGCCGCGATAACCCGTTGTTTTATCGATAATTTGTCGTGATTGTGCAATGCACAAAAAGTGCTTGACAAGACTTTTCTCTGCCCTAAAATATGACTCATTGCTGCGTTGCACAAAGCACGTGGCGCCGAGGTTCCCCATCGTAGTGCCCTTTATCCCTGCGATCGACGTGATCGCTTTTCAGGAGCTTGACATGTCCTTGCTGACCCCCGAGCAAATCGCCGCCGCACAGAAAGCCAACCTCGAAAGCCTGTTCGGTCTGACGACCAAGGCGTTCGAAGGCGTCGAAAAGCTGATCGAACTCAACCTGCAGGTCGTGAAGTCAACGCTGACCGAAAGCCAGGAAAACGCGCAGCGCCTGCTGTCGGTGAAGGACGCACAGGAACTGATCGCGCTGCAAGCGAGCCTGTCGCAGCCGGTCGCGGAAAAGGTGCTGTCGTACAGCCGTCACCTGTATGAAATCGCGTCGTCGACGCAAGCCGAGTTCGCGAAGGTTGCCGAAGCGCAATTCGAAGAGCAGAACAAGAAGGTCCAGGCACTCGTCGACAACGTCGCGAAGAACGCTCCGGCCGGTTCGGAAACGGCTGTCGCCGCACTGAAGTCGGCACTGAACGCTGCGAACACGACGTACGAAACGGTCCAGAAGGCTGCCAAGCAAGCCGTCGAGATCGCCGAAACGAACTTCAACGCGGCTGCCGCTGTCGCGACGAAGGCTGCGAGCGCTGCTGCATCGCGCCGTTCGAGCAAGCCGGCCGCGTAAGCGTCCCCTGCTCCTGAAAAAGCCGCGCACTGCGCGGCTTTTTTGTTTCCGGCGACGGAACATCCGGGCATCCGGGCGGCGCCGGTGCGGTGGCGCGGCACGGACCGGGCACTGCCGTCGGCCGCGGGCAAAAGAAAACGCCGCCGTCCGGGTACCCGGGCGGCGGCGTTTTTCGTGGCCGGCGCGAGGCCGGCCGAGCCGATCGCGTTACTTCTTGCGTTGCGGCGGCAGGTCCGTACAGACGCCTTCGTACAGTTCCGCGGCCATGCCGATCGATTCGCCGAGCGTCGGGTGCGGATGGATCGTCTTGCCGATGTCTTCCGCGTCCGCGCCCATCTCGACGGCGAGACACACTTCGCTGATCAGGTCGCCCGCGTTCAGGCCGACGATCCCGCCGCCGATCACGCGATGGGTTTCCTCGTCGAAGATCAGTTTCGTGAAGCCTTCGTCGCGGCCGTTCGCGATCGCGCGGCCCGATGCGGCCCACGGGAACACGGCCTTGCCGTACTTGATGCCTTCGGCCTTGCACTGGTCTTCGGTCTTGCCGGCCCACGCCACTTCGGGATCGGTGTACGCCACCGACGGGATCTGCAGCGCGTCGAAGTACGCCTTTTCGCCGTGCGCGGCTTCCGCTGCGACGTGGCCTTCATGCACGGCCTTGTGCGCGAGCATCGGCTGGCCGACGATGTCGCCGATCGCGAAGATGTGCGGGACGTTCGTGCGCATCTGCTTGTCGACGTCGATGAAGCCGCGGTCGGTGACCGCGACGCCTGCCTTGTCGGCACCGATCTTCTTGCCGTTCGGGCTGCGGCCCACCGCCACCAGCACGAGGTCGTAGCGCTGCGCTTCTGCCGGCGCCTTCTCGCCCTCGAACTTCACGTAGATGCCGTCTTCCTTCGCTTCCGCGCCGACCGTCTTGGTCTTCAGCATCACGTTGCCGAAGCGCTTCGCGTTGTACTTTTCCCAGACCTTTACGAGATCGCGGTCCGCGCCCATCATCAGGCCGTCCATCATTTCGACGACGTCGATCTCGGCGCCGAGCGTCGCGTACACAGTCGCCATTTCGAGGCCGATGATGCCGCCGCCGATCACGAGCATGCGCTTGGGCAGCTGGCGCAGTTCGAGCGCGCCCGTCGAATCGACGACGCGCGGGTCTTCCGGCATGAACGGCAGCTTCACCGCCTGCGAGCCGGCGGCGATGATTGCCTGCTTGAACTTGACGACCTTCTTGCCGTTCTCGCCCTGCACTTCCATGTGATACGGATCGACGAACGCGCCGACGCCGGTGACCACTTCGACCTTGCGCGCCTTCGCCATGCCGGCGAGGCCCGTCGTCAGCTTCTTGACGACGCCGCCCTTGAAGTCGCGCAGCTTGTCGAGATCGACTTCCGGCTTGCCGAACGAGATGCCGTGCGACGCGAGCGCCGCGGCTTCGTCGATGACGAGCGCCGTGTGCAGCAGCGCCTTCGACGGGATGCAGCCCACGTTCAGACAGACGCCGCCGAGCGTCGAGTAACGTTCGACGAGCACCGTCTTCATGCCGAGGTCGGCTGCGCGGAATGCGGCCGAGTAGCCGCCGGGGCCGGCGCCGAGCACGAGCATGTCGCATTCGATGTCGGCGGAGCCGCTGTAGCTGCCTGCTTGCGGAGCGACGGCCGGGGCGGCGGCGGGCGCGGCGGCCGGAGCCGGTGCTGCGGCCTTTGCGGGTTCGGCTGCTTTCGCGGGCGCGGCTGCGCCTGCCGCTGCTTCGACGATGGCGATCACGGTGCCTTGCGAGACTTTCTCGCCGGCCTTGACCTTGACTTCCTTGACCGTGCCGGCGACGTCGCTGGGCACTTCCATGGAGGCTTTGTCCGATTCGAGCGTGATGAGCGTCTGCTCTTTTTCGATCACGTCGCCCGGCTTCACGTTGACTTCGATGACATCGACGCCGCTGAAATCGCCGATATCCGGAACCTTGACTTCGATGAGACTCATTACTGTCCCCTTCTTGATTAGCTGCAGACAGAGGGGGAGAAACCCGCAAGAACCGACTACGGCCTGACAAAAGAACGCGAACCTGGGCAGGACCACCTTTGCCGTCCGCCCAAGGACGCGCCTTTCTTTTGGTTACTTTTCTTTGGAAGACGACCCGAAGGTAGTCCCTGTGGGACAAAGAAAAGTGACCGCCGCCCCGCGCAGGGGCGACGCTAGCAGACCATTAGCGAAACAGGTTCAACGACAGGGCGAGGATCACAGACATCAACCCCACGCCCCCGCGAGCCACTCCCACGCTCATCAAAGAATGATGCGACGGAAATCGGCCAGCAACGCGCCGAGATACGCATTGAACCGCGCGGCTTCCGCGCCATCGATGACGCGATGGTCATACGACAGCGACAGCGGCAGCGTGAGCCGAGGCACGAACTGCTTGCCGTCCCACACCGGCTTCATCTGCCCGCGCGACAACCCGAGGATCGCGACTTCCGGCGCGTTGATGATCGGCGTGAAGTTGGTGCCGCCGATCCCGCCGAGCGACGAGATCGAGAAGCAGCCGCCCTGCATCTGGTCCGGCTTCAGCTTGCCGTCGCGCGCGGCCTTCGACAGCTCGGCCATTTCCTTCGCGATGTCGACGAGGCCCTTCTTGTCCGCGTCGCGGATCACCGGCACGACGAGGCCGTTCGGCGTGTCCGCGGCAAAACCGACGTGGTAGTACTGCTTGAACACCAGGTTGTCGCCGTCGAGGCTCGCGTTGAAGGTCGGGAACTTCTTCAGCGCGGCGACGACCGCCTTGATCACGAACGCGAGCATCGTGAACTTCACGCCCGCCTTCTCGTGCTCCTTGTTCAGCTGCACGCGCAGCGCTTCGAGCTCGGTGATGTCCGCTTCGTCGTTGTTCGTGACGTGCGGGATCATCACCCAGTTGCGATGCAGGTTCGCGCCCGAGATCTTCTTGATGCGCGACAGCGGCTTCGCCTCGAACGGGCCGAACTTCGAGAAGTCGACCTTCGGCCACGGCAGCAGGTTCAGCTCGCCGCCGCCTGCCGGCGCGGCTGCCGCGGCCGGTGCCGCGCGCTGGCCCGTCATCACGCCCTTCACGAAGCCGGTGATGTCGTCCTTAGTGATGCGGCCCTTCGGACCGGTACCCTGAACGCGTGCGACTTCCACGCCGAGCTCGCGCGCGAACTTGCGCACGGACGGCGATGCGTGGCTCGCGCGGTACTCGCCCGACGTTGCGGCGGCCGGCGCGGCAGCAGCCGGAGCCGGTGCAGCCTTCGCGGGTGCCGGTGCGGCGGCGGGTGCCGGCGCGGCAGCGGCCGGAGCCGGCGCGCTCGCCTGCGGCGCGGCGGCAGGCGCGCCGCCAGCGGCGTCGAGCAGCACGATCAGCGTGCCTTCGGACACCGAATCGCCCACCTTGACCTTGATTTCCTTCACGACGCCTGCGGCCGGGCTCGGCACGTCCATCGTCGCCTTGTCGGACTCGAGCGTGACGAGCGATTGCTCCTTCTCGACCGTGTCGCCGACCTTCACGCCGATCTCGATCACCGGGACGTCCTTGTAGTCGCCGATGTCCGGCACCTTCACCTCGAGCGTGCCGCCCGACGTGGCCGGCGCGGCAGCCGGCGCTGCCGCAGCCGGCGCGGGTGCGGGCGCTGCCGCCGGAGCCGGTGCGGCTGCCGGCGCGGCCGCACCGTTCACCTGCGCCGCGGCGCCGCCTTCGAGCAGGACGATCAGCGAGCCTTCCGACACGGAATCGCCCACCTTGATCTTCACTTCCTTGACCGTGCCGGCTGCCGGGCTCGGGACGTCCATCGTCGCCTTGTCCGACTCGAGCGTGACGAGCGACTGCTCGGGCTCGACCGTGTCGCCCACCTTCACGAGCACCTCGATGACGGGCACGTCCTTGTAATCGCCGATATCCGGCACCTTCACTTCGATCGCTTGACTCATCTTTTTGTGTCTCCATGGCCGCGCGCGCCCCTCCCGGAAGCGGCGCGCGGCATCACACGGCGCGTGTGCGTTAAACGGTCATCGGGTTGGGCTTGGACGGATCGAGGTTGTACTTGGCAATCGCGTCCGCGACCACCTTGCGCTCGATCGTGCCTTCGTCGGCCAGCGCGTTCAGCGCGGCGACGGTGACCCAGTGACGGTCGACTTCGAAGAAGTGACGCAGCTTCTCGCGGGTGTCCGAACGACCGAAGCCGTCCGTGCCCAGCACGACGAAGCGGCGGTCGATCTGGCCGCGGATCTGGTCGACCAGCGCGCGCACGTAGTCGGTCGATGCGATGACCGGACCCTGCGTGTCCTTCAGGCACTTCTGCACGTGCGACAGGCGACGCTCCTCGGTCGGATGGAGCAGGTTCCAGCGCTCGATCTCGTGGCCTTCACGCGCGAGTTCGGTGAAGCTCGGCACGCTCCACAGGTCGGCCGCGACGCCCCAGTCGTTCTTCAGCAGGTCGGCGGCAGCGATCACTTCGTTGAAGATCGTGCCCGCGCCGAGCAATTGCACGCGCGGCGCCTTCGCGTCCGCGTCGGCCTTCTTGAACGCGTACATGCCCTTGATGATGTCGGCCGCTACGTGCTCGCCCTGCGGAATCGCCGGGTGCTCGTAGTTCTCGTTCATCACCGTGATGTAGTAGTACACGTCTTCCTGCTCCTGCACCATGCGGCGCAGGCCGTCCTGGACGATCACCGCGAGTTCGTAGCCGAACGTCGGGTCGTAGCTGATGCAGTTCGGCACCGATGCGGCCCACAGGAGCGAGTGACCGTCTTCGTGCTGCAGGCCTTCGCCGTTCAGCGTCGTGCGGCCCGCGGTACCGCCGAGCAGGAAGCCGCGCGAGCGCATGTCGCCCGCCGCCCATGCCAGGTCGCCGATCCGCTGGAAGCCGAACATCGAATAGAAGATGTAGAACGGCACCATGATCTCGCCGTGCGTCGAATACGACGTCGCCGCCGCGATCCAGTCGCACATGCCGCCCGCTTCGTTGATGCCTTCCTGCAGGATCTGGCCGGTTTCCGATTCCTTGTAGAACATCAGCTGGTCGGAATCTTCCGGCACGTACTTCTGGCCTTCCTGGTTCCAGATACCGATCTGGCGGAACAGGCCTTCCATGCCGAACGTACGCGATTCGTCCGGGACGATCGGCACGACGCGCTTGCCGAGCGCCTTGTCCTTCAGCAGGATGTTCAGGATCCGCACGAACGCCATCGTCGTCGAGATCTCGCGGCCTTCGCCCGTGCCCTTCAGCAGCGGCTCGAATGCGTCGAGCGCCGGCACCGGCAGCGACGTCGCCTTCTCGCGGCGATGCGGCAGGTAGCCGCCGAGGTCCATGCGCTTCTGGCGCATGTATTCGAGCTCCTTCGAGCCTTCCTCGAACTTCAGGTACGGCACGTCGGCGATCTGCTCGTCGGTGATCGGCAGGCGGAACTGGTCACGGAACTTCTTCAGTTGCTCGACCGGCAGCTTCTTCTGCTGGTGCGTGATGTTCATCGCCTGGCCCGACTCGCCCATCCCGTAGCCCTTGATGGTCTTCGCGAGGATGACGGTCGGCGCGCCCTTCGTGTTGGTCGCTTCGTGGAACGCCGCGTAGATCTTGTGCGGATCGTGGCCGCCGCGGTTCAGCGCCCAGATGTCGTCGTCCGACCAGTCGGCGACGAGCGCCTTCAGTTCAGGCGTGTTGAAGAAGTGTTCGCGTACGAACGCGCCCGACTCCGACTTGTACGTCTGGTATTCGCCGTCGACGACTTCCATCATGCGGCGCATCAGCGCGCCCGTCTTGTCGCGGGCGAACAGCGCATCCCAGCGGCTGCCCCAGATGACCTTGATCACGTTCCAGCCGGCGCCGCGGAATTCCGATTCCAGTTCCTGGATGATCTTGCCGTTGCCGCGCACCGGGCCGTCGAGACGCTGCAGGTTGCAGTTGATCACGAACACGAGGTTGTCGAGCTTCTCGCGGCTCGCCATGCCGATCGCGCCGAGCGATTCCGGCTCGTCCGTCTCGCCGTCGCCGAGGAACGCCCAGACCTTGCGGCCGGCGGTCTTCGCGATGCCGCGCGATTCCAGGTACTTCATGAAGCGTGCCTGGTAGATCGCCATGATCGGGCCGAGACCCATCGACACCGTCGGGAACTGCCAGAAGTCCGGCATCAGCCACGGGTGCGGGTACGACGAGATGCCCTTGCCGTCGACTTCCTGGCGGAAGTTGTCGAGCTGCTCTTCCGACAGGCGGCCGAGCAGGAACGCGCGCGAGTACACGCCCGGCGACGAGTGGCCCTGCACGAACACGAGATCGCCGCCGTGCTGGTCGGACGCCGCGTGCCAGAAGTGGTTGTAGCCGACGTCATAGAGCGTCGCGGCCGATGCGAACGACGCGATGTGGCCGCCGACGTTCGTGTCCTTGCCGGCGCGCAGCACCATCGCCAGCGCGTTCCAGCGCGTGTACGAACGGATGCGGTGCTCGAGGTCCTGGTCGCCCGGAATCTTCGCCTGGGCTTCGACCGGGATCGTGTTGATGTACGGGGTGTTGGCGGAGAACGGCAGGTGTTCGCCGTGCATGCGGGCGAACTCGATCTGCTTTTCGATCAGGTAATGCGCGCGGCCGGTGCCCACCGAGGAGATCACGCCGTCGAGCGACTCGAGCCATTCAACGGTTTCTTGCGGGTCGTCGTCACGTTCGGCGGCGACATATTTCATCACTTCGTTCGGTACAGCGGACATTCTCGTCTCCTGGGTCCTGGAATGTGAGGATCGCTCTCGTGCAGACGACGCGGCGCGGCCTGCGGGCAAGCTCCGACGGATTGTAATGAGCGTCGCCGGCCCCGCGCAACAGAATTTTCGAATTATGAGATCTTTTCTCGTAATGCGGAATATTGCTGCGCTGCACCCTTGCGGCGGGCCTCTGCGGCACGCGCCGCGGGCATAAATCCGTTTCCGTTCAACATATCCGGTATAGGTTTTCCATGTATTGCGCTGCGCTACAATCCTGCCATGTTGACCGATCGGCTTTTCGCACGCTCGGCGCGACCGTCGGGCCCGCCGGCGGAGTCGCAGCCGTCCCGCTGGCACCACGGACCGTGGTGGTCCAATTCCTATTTGCTGACGCCGCTGCTGTCGATCCTCGTGTTCCTCGTGGTGATGAGCCTCATTCTATGGAGCCTCAATCGCCGCGAACAGCAGCAGCAGGAAGACACCCTGTTCCGTAACGTCGCGTGGGCGCAGCAGCAGATCCGCCTGTCGATGACGGGCGCGCAGGAGCAACTGCAGGCGCTGTCGCGCGATCTCGCGTCCGGCCGCCTCGACCAGAACGCATTCCAGATGGCCGTCGCGGACGTGATGCAGACGCATCCGGAAATCCTCTATCTGAACTGGTACACCGCGCCCGGCGTGCAGCGCTGGCCGACCGTGCATCCTCCACTGCTCGGCCAGCGGCTCGCGAAACCCGGCGACGCGCAGATGCAGGACGCCGTGCGCGGCGCGTACGACGAAGCGCGCAGCACGCGCCGCCAGGCCTATTCGCCGCTGATCTACGACGACTTCGGCAACGGCTTCATCACGCTGCAGACGCCCGTGATGCGCGGCGACCGCGAATATCTCGGCTCGCTCGCCGCGGTGTTCTCGGTCGAAGGGATCCTGAAGCACGACATCCCGCAGGAGCTGTCGTCGAAGTACAAGATCTCGATCACCGACTCGAACAACCGCGAGCTGTCGTCCACGTCGACGCGCCCGCGCCTGCCGCGCGACTCCCACTACGACCTGCCGCTCGACCCGCCCGGCCAGGGGCTGACCGTGCGCGTGTACGCGTTCCCGCAGCTCACGAACCTGACCAACAACACGCTCGTGTGGCTCGTGGCCGGCCTGTCGTGCTTCGTGCTGTGGAGCCTCTGGAGCCTGTGGAAGCACACGCGCCAACGCTTCGAGGCACAGCAGGCGCTGTACGCTGAGGCGTTCTTCCGCCGCGCGATGGAGAATTCGGTGCTGATCGGCATGCGCGTGCTCGACATGCACGGCCGCATCACGCACGTGAACCCCGCGTTCTGCCGGATGACGGGCTGGGACGAAACCGACCTCGTCGGCAAGGTCGCACCGTTCCCCTACTGGCCGCGCGACTCGTATCCCGAAATGCAGCGCCAGCTCGACATGACGCTGCGCGGCAAGGCACCGAGCTCGGGCTTCGAACTGCGCGTGCGGCGCAAGAACGGCACGCTGTTCCATGCGCGCCTCTACGTTTCGCCGCTGATCGACAGCTCGGGCCGCCAGACCGGCTGGATGTCGTCGATGACCGACATCACCGAGCCGAAGCGCGCGCGCGAGGAACTCGCGGCCGCGCACGAGCGCTTCACGACGGTGCTCGAAAGCCTCGACGCCGCGGTATCGGTGCTGGCCGCCGACGAAGCCGAGCTGCTGTTCGCGAACCGCTACTACCGCCACCTGTTCGGGATCCGCCCGGACGGCCACCTCGAGCTGTCGGGCGGCGGCTTCGACCGCGCGCAGGCGTCGTCCGACTCGATCGACATGGTCGATGCGTTCGCCGGCCTGCCGGCCGCCGCGCTGACGAGCAGCACGGCAGACGCGCAGGAGGTGTACGTCGAGAGCATCCAGAAGTGGTTCGAGGTGCGCCGCCAGTACATCCAGTGGGTGGACGGCCACCTCGCGCAGATGCAGATCGCGACCGACATCACGACCCGCAAGAAGGCGCAGGAACTCGCGCACCAGCAGGAAGAGAAGCTGCAGTTCACGAGCCGATTGATGACGATGGGTGAAATGGCGTCGTCGATTGCGCACGAATTGAATCAGCCGCTCGCCGCGATCAACAACTATTGCTCGGGCACGCTCGCGCTCGTGAAAAGCGGCCGCGGCACGCCCGAGACGCTGCAGCCCGCGCTGGAAAAGACCGCGCAGCAGGCGCTGCGCGCGGGGATGATCGTCAAGCGGATCCGCGAATTCGTGAAGCGCAGCGAGCCGAAGCGCCAGCCGGCGCGGGTCGCGGACATCGTCGCCGACGCAGTCGGGCTCGCCGAAATCGAGGCCAGGAAGCGCAGGATCCGGATCGTCACGGAAATCCTCGCAAGAATGCCTATTATTTATGTCGACCCCGTGCTGATCGAGCAGGTGCTCGTGAACCTGATGAAGAACGCGGCCGAGGCGATGGCCGACGTGAAGCCGGCGTCGGCGGACGGCGTGATCCGCGTCGTCGCCGACATCGACGCGGGTTTCGTCGACATCCGCGTGATCGACCAGGGTCCGGGCGTCGACGAAGCGACCGCCGAACGCCTGTTCGAACCGTTTTACAGCACCAAGTCCGACGGCATGGGCATGGGGCTGAACATCTGCCGTTCGATCATCGAATCGCATCGGGGGCGTCTGTGGGTGGTCAACAATGTCGAACCGGACGGCCGCATTTCCGGCGCGACATTCCACTGCAGCCTGCCCATTGGGGAACCCGCTGATCTCGGCCAAGGGGGGCGCGAGGCATCGGCATCACATACCGTTACGGGAGAACTATGAATAGCCCTGTCACCACCACTCAGGAAACTGTCTTCGTCGTCGACGACGACGAGGCCGTACGGGACTCGCTGCGCTGGCTGCTGGAGGCGAACGGCTATCGCGTGCAATGTTTCTCGAGCGCCGAGCAGTTCCTCGATGCGTACCAGCCGGCGCAGCAGGCCGGCCAGATCGCCTGCCTGATCCTCGACGTGCGGATGTCAGGCATGAGCGGCCTCGAGCTGCAGGAGCGCCTGATCGCCGACAACGCCGCGCTGCCGATCATCTTCGTCACGGGCCACGGTGACGTGCCGATGGCCGTGTCGACGATGAAAAAGGGTGCGATGGACTTTATCGAGAAACCGTTCGACGAGGCCGAGCTGCGCAAGCTCGTCGAGCGGATGCTCGACAAGGCCCGAAGCGAAAGCAAGAGCGTCCAGGAACAGCGCGCCGCGAGCGAGCGCCTGTCGAAGCTGACCGCGCGCGAGCAGCAGGTGCTCGAGCGGATCATCGCCGGCCGCCTGAACAAGCAGATCGCCGACGATCTCGGGATCAGCATCAAGACGGTCGAAGCGCACCGCGCGAACATCATGGAAAAGCTCAACGTCAACACGGTCGCCGATCTGCTGCGCCTCGCGCTGTCGAAGAAGCAGGCCTGAACGTTGCGGGCGGCCGCCGGGCGCCTGCCCGGCCGGCCGCACCGCCGCGCCGCGCGATGCGGCCCACTCGCGCGGCACGGCACGGCGCCGCCTCCCGGGGCGCCGGCACCGCCGCCATGACGCTTTCCTTGTATTCGCTGTCGGACGACGGCAGGCGACCGGTATAATTCCGTGTTTTGCTGCGGCGCTTCGCGCGCCGCACGCCCGCATTTCAACTTCCCGGCAGGACCACCACCATGACAGCCCTCCTCATCGACGGCAACGCCCTCTCGAAGACCTTGCGCGCGCAGGCCGCCGAACGCGCCGCCGCCCTGACCGCACGCGGCCACCAGCCCGGCCTCGCGGTGATCCTCGTCGGCGCCAACCCGGCGAGCGAAGTCTACGTGCGCAACAAGATCAAGGCGTGCGAGGACAACGGCTTCTTCTCGCTGAAGGATGCGTACCCCGACACGCTGTCGGAAGCCGACCTGCTCGCGCGCATCGACGAACTGAACCGCGACCCGAAGATCCACGGCATCCTGGTCCAGCTGCCGCTGCCCGCGCACATCGATAGCCACAAGGTGATCGAGGCGATCGCGCCGGAGAAGGACGTCGACGGTTTCCACGTCGCGAACGCCGGCGCACTGATGACGGGCAAGCCGCTGTTCCGCCCGTGCACGCCGTACGGCGTGATGAAGATGTTCGAAGCGCACGGCATCCCGCTGCAAGGCGCCAACGCCGTCGTGATCGGCCGCTCGAACATCGTCGGCAAGCCGATGGCGATGCTGCTGCTCGAAGCCGGCGCGACCGTGACGATCTGCCACAGCAAGACGCGCGACCTCGCCGCGCACACGCGCCAGGCCGACGTCGTGGTCGCCGCGGTCGGCAAGCGCAACATCCTGACGGCAGACATGGTCAAGCCCGGTGCGACCGTGATCGACGTCGGCATGAACCGCGACGATGCGGGCAAGCTGTGCGGCGACGTCGACTTCGCCGGCGTGAAGGAAGTCGCCGGCCACATCACGCCGGTGCCGGGCGGCGTCGGCCCGATGACCATCACGATGCTGCTGATCAACACGATCGAAGCCGCCGAGCGCGCCGCCGCGGCCGCCTGAGCGCCTTCGACCCTCTCGCCCGTCCAGCCGGCGCGCACGCGTGCGCCGGCGTCCCGCCGGCCGCCCGCCGCGGCCGCGTCAGCGCCCTGCCACACTGCCGCGCTCCGCTTCATTCCGCCCCTTTCGACCCTTTCCGGCTCCGCGTTGCGCACCGCCAATCGCCTCGTTAGAAACTAACGATTGGAAAGCGCGCGATGCGCCCCAATAATGTCGATATCGGGCGCCGCCGCATCGCGCCTCACCCTTTTCACCCCGGTTCATCCGGCAACAGACAGGGAGTCTTAATGTCCGCCAGCGCCAATACCAATCCGCTCCTCGATTTCTCCGGCCTGCCCCGCTTCGGCGAGATTCGTCCGGAGCACGTGACGCCCGCGCTCGACACGCTGCTCGATGCCGCCAACCGCGCGGTCGACACGGCGAGCGCACCCGCGACGCCGGCGACCTGGGCCGCGATCGTCGAGACGGTCGAGCAGGCGACGGAGCCGCTCGGGCGCGCATGGGGCGTCGTCGGCCACCTGAACGCGGTCGCCGATACGCCGGAGCTGCGCGCCGCGTACGGCGAAAACCTGCCGCGCGTGACCGAATTCTGGTCGAGCGTCGGCCAGAACCTCGCCCTGTACGAGAAGTACAAGGCGATCGCCGCGAGCGCCGAATACGCGACGCTGTCCGCCGAGCGCAAGAAGATCCTCGACAACGCCCTGCGCGATTTCCGCCTGTCGGGCGCCGAGCTGCCCGAGGATCAGAAGCCGCGCTTCGCGGAACTGCAGGAGCAGCAGGCCGCGCTGTCGAAGGCGTTCTCCGACCACGTGCTCGACGCGACCAACGCGTATGCGTATTTCGCGCAGGACGAGGCCGAGCTGGCCGGCCTGCCGGGCGACGCGATCGAAGCGGCCCGCGAGGCCGCGCAGAAGGAAGGCAAGGAAGGCTGGAAGTTCACGCTGCACTTTCCGTCCTACTTCCCGGTGCTGCAGTACGCCGAGAACCGTGCGATGCGCGAGACGCTGTACCGCGCGTATGCGACGCGCGCGTCCGAACTCGGGCCGCAATACGGCGGCGGCAAGGCCGAGTGGGACAACACGGCGATCGTCGCGGACGAGCTTAAGCTGCGCCGCGAAGAGGCGCAGATGCTCGGCTACCGCAACTTCGCCGAAGTGTCGCTCGCGCCGAAGATGGCCGAATCGCCGCAACAGGTGATCGCGTTCCTCGAGGATCTCGCGACGCGCGCGCGTCCGCACGCGGACAAGGACTGGGACGAACTGCGCGCGTTCGCCGCGAAGGAGCTCGGCCTGACCGAGCTCGCCCCGTGGGACGTCGCGTTCGCGGCCGAGCGGCTGCGTCAGCAGCGCTACGCGTTCTCGGAAAACGAGGTCAAGCAGTACTTCCCGGAACCGGCCGTGCTGAAGGGCCTGTTCAACGTCACCGAAACGCTGTTCGGCGTGCGGATCAAGCCGGACGACGCACCGGTGTGGCACAAGGACGTGCGCTTCTTCCGCGTGGAGAACCGCGACGGCTCGCTCGTCGCGCAGTTCTATCTCGACCTGTACGCACGTGAAGGCAAGCGCGGCGGCGCGTGGATGGACGATGCGCGTGCGCGCGCCAAGCGCGGCGACACCGTGCAGACGCCGGTCGCGTACCTGACCTGCAACTTCTCGGCACCCGTCGGCGGCAAGCCCGCCTGCTTCACGCACGACGAGGTCATCACGCTGTTCCATGAATTCGGCCACGGGCTGCATCACATGCTCACGCGCGTCGACGAGCTCGGCGTGTCGGGCATCAACGGCGTCGAATGGGATGCGGTCGAGCTGCCGTCGCAGTTCATGGAAAACTTCTGCTGGGAATGGGACGTGCTGTCGTCGATGTCGTCGCACGTCGATACGGGCGCCGCGCTGCCGCGCGAGCTGTTCGACAAGATGATCGCCGCGAAGAACTTCCAGAGCGGCCTCGGCACGCTGCGCCAGATCGTGTTCTCGATGTTCGACATGCTGCTGCACGTCGACTTCGACCCGTCCGGCACGACCGGTGTGAATGCGTTCGCACGCGAGATCAACGAGCGCTACCACGTGATCCCGCAGGCCGCGTTCTCGCGCTGGCCGAACACGTTCAGCCACATCTTCGCGGGCGGCTATGCGGCCGGCTACTACAGCTACAAGTGGGCCGAGGTGCTGTCGGCAGACGCGTACGCGGCGTTCGAGGAAGCGGCGGCCGCCAGCGGCAGCGTGCTCGACGCGGCGACCGGCACGCGCTATCGCCGCGAAATCCTCGAAGTCGGCGGCAGCCGGCCGGCGATGGATTCGTTCAAGGCGTTCCGCGGCCGCGAGCCGGAAATCGACGCGCTGCTGCGTCACAACGGGATGGCCTCGCCCGCGCACTGAGCGCGCGCTGTCCGGCTTGTCCGGCTGCGTCGAAAGGCATCGCTGCGGCGGTGCCTTTTTTCATGGCGCGGGGGTTTTGTCGTTGGCGGCGTTGTCGGCGTTCGCCTCGTTCGGGTCGTTCGGGTCGTTCGGGTCGTTCGGGTCGTTCGGGTCGATTGCGTCGGTTTCCGCGTTGGCGTTGGCGTTGGCGTTGGCGTTGGCGTTGGCAGCGGCAGCGGCAGCGGCAGCGGCAGCGGCAGCGGCAGCGGCAGCGGCAGCGGCAGCGGCGTCAGTATCAGCCCCCTCGTCCGCATTGTCATCGAACAGCGAAAACTGCCCGTGACGTTCGGCCGTGTCCTCGTCGATGCGCACGCCCACGCCGAGCAACCGCACGGCCTGCGCGCGCCGTTGCAGCCCCTTCGCGAGCAGCGTGACGGCCGTCTGCGCGTTCGTCGCGTCGGCCACGCACTCGACCGTCGTACGCTGGAAATCGGCGAAGCGGATCTTCACGTACAGCTTGCGGATCGTGCGGGCCGCGCCCGCGCGCGCGATCCGCGCGTCGAGCTGCACGACGAGGCGGCGGATCTCGTCCGCGCATTGCTCGAGCGTCGTCAGGTCGGTCACGTAGGTCGTCTCGACGCTGACCGACTTGCGCTCCTGGTCGGCCCGCACCGGCCGCTCGTCGATGCCGCGCGCCAGCTGGTACAGCCGCCGGCCGAACGCACCGAACTCGCGATGCAGGTCGATCAGCGACCAGCCGCGCAACTGCGCGCAGGTCTGGATGCCCAGCCGGTCGAGCCGCGCGGCCGTCACCTGGCCGACGCCGTGCAGCTTGCGCACCGGCAGCGCCGCGACGAACGCATCGACCTCGTGCGGCCGCACGACGAACAGACCGTCGGGCTTGTTCCAGTCGGACGCGATCTTCGCGATGAACTTGTTCGGCGCGACACCCGCCGACACCGTCACGCCGACCGTGTCGTACACGCGCTGGCGAATCTCCCGCGCAATCAGCGTGGCGCTGCCCTGGCACAGCTGCGAACCGCTGACGTCGAGGTACGCCTCGTCGAGCGACAGCGGCTCGACGTCGTGCGTGTAGTCGCGATAGATCGCCATGATCTGCCGCGACGCCGCGCGGTACTTGTCCATCGCGGACGGCAGGATCAGCAGGTCCGGACACTTGCGCATCGCGAGCGCCGACGACATCGCGGAATGCACGCCGTAGCGCCGCGCCTCGTAGTTGCAGGTCGCGATCACGCCGCGCTGGTCGGGCCGGCCGCCGACGGCGAGCGGCCGGTTGCGCAGCGACGGGTCGTCGCGCATCTCGACCGACGCGTAAAAGCAGTCGCAGTCGCAGTGGATGATCTTGCGCACGCGCGACGGCGCGTCGCCGGGCGGCGACCCGCGCGGATCGGCAGGCGGGATGATGGTCGGATTCACGGTGCCGATACTGTACAAAAACACAGTGGCCGTTTCAACTGTCGCGTGCTGCCGCGTTCGGCCGACGGCCGACGCCCGGCGCAGCCGGAACGCCTCGGATCGCCTCCACCCGCTCGCCGGCCACCCCCGACCGGCAATGCCGTACCGGTCCGCTTCGCGCGGATCGTACCGCCGCGCGCACGGGCCGCCCCCTATACTCGTCTGCCACGACATATGAAACGCACAGGTGACGGATGAAAACGATCGGACTCATCGGCGGAATGAGCTGGGAATCGTCGGCCGAGTACTACCGGATGATCAATCGCCATTCGAAGGCGCTGCACGGCGGCCATCACAACGCGAAGAGCGTGCTGGTCACGGTGGATTTCGCGGAGATCGAAGCGCTGCAGCGCGCGCAGGACTGGGCCGCGCTCGGCGAACGGATGGCCGATGCCGCGCGTCGGCTCGAAGCGGCCGGCGCCGATCTCGTCGTGCTGACGACCAACACGATGCACCGCGTGCACGGCGCGATCGAGGCTGCCGTATCGCTGCCGTTCCTGCACATCGCCGATCCGACCGGCACCGCGCTGCGCGCCGCCGGCGTCGAGCGCGTCGCGCTGCTCGGCACGCGCTACACGATGGAGCTGCCGTTCTATGCGGAGCGCCTGCGCGACAAGTTCGGCCTCGACGTGCTGGTGCCGGACGAATCCGCACGCAACGACGTGCACCGGATCATCTACGACGAGCTGTGTCACGGCGTGATCGATGCCGGGTCGCGTGCGACCTACGTGTCGATCATCGGGGAACTGGCGAAACGCGGCGCACAGGCTGTGATACTCGGCTGTACGGAAATCACGCTGCTGATCGGCGCGGACGACGCGCCGCTGCCGGTATTCGATACGACCGCGCTGCATGCGAAGGCGGCGGTCGAGTGGGCGGCGGGCTGAAAACAAAAAACCCGGCACGGGGCCGGGTTCCTGTCGACGAAGCGCGCATCGGTCACTTGCGCTGCACATCGCCTGGTGTGCTTGGTTGCGGGGGTAGGATTTGAACCTACGACCTTCGGGTTATGAGCCCGACGAGCTGCCAGACTGCTCCACCCCGCGTCAGAGAAATAAATTATAGGGTGATGAAGCACTCACGTCAATACTTTTGTCACAAATTCTTCGCAGGCCGTCGATATCGACACGCACGGCACCGGCTTCGCATCGTGTGTCGCGCGCGTTCGCGCCCCGTGCTCGCGGTAAGATGGCGGCCTTCGCATTCACCCCGCACGCATTCCCGTTCATGAAAATCGCCACCTGGAACGTCAACTCGCTCAACGTCCGCAAGCAGCACGTGCTCGACTGGCTCGCGCAAAGCGGAGCCGACGTGCTGTGCCTGCAGGAACTGAAGCTGCCGGATGAGAAATATCCGCGCGCCGATCTCGAAGCGATCGGCTACCGCAGCTGGTTCGCGGGCCAGAAGACCTACAACGGCGTCGCGATCCTCGCGCGCGACACGCTCGCCGTCGACGAATCGGACGTCGTGCGCAACATCCCCGGCTTCGACGACGCGCAGCAGCGCGTGGTCGCCGTGACGGTCGAAGGCGTGCGCATCGTGTCCGCATATTTCCCGAACGGCCAGGCACCCGACTCCGACAAGTTCGTCTACAAGATGCAGTGGCTCGACGCGCTGCAGGCGTGGCTGGGCACCGAGATGCAGCGCTACCCGAAGCTCGCGCTGCTCGGCGACTACAACATCGCGCCGGAAGATCGCGACGTGCACGACCCGGCGAAATGGGAAGGTCAGAACCTCGTGTCGCCGCAGGAGCGCGCGCATTTCGCGAAACTGATCGAACTCGGCTTCGTCGATGCGTTCCGCCGCTTCGAGCAGCCCGAGAAGACCTTCACGTGGTGGGACTATCGGATGTTCGCGTTCCGCCGCAACGCGGGGCTGCGCATCGACCACATCCTGCTGTCGCCGGCGCTCGCCGAAACCTGCACGTCGTGCGAGGTCGATCGCGTGCCGCGCACGTGGGAACAGCCGTCCGACCACACGCCCGTGATCGCGGTCGTCAGCTGAACGCCCTGCCCGCTCGCGCCTGCGCTCAAGCGCGCGCGGGCGCGGGCCCGAGATGCGCCCACAGGAAGCCGAATTCCGCCGCATCGGATTCGGCACGCTCCAGATCGTCGGCGCTGCCGTGGCCGCCGTCGGTGTTCTCCCAGTACCACACCCGTTCGTGTCCGAGCGCATGCATGCGCGCGGCCATCTTGCGCGCATGCGCGGGATGCACGCGGTCGTCGCGGGTCGACGTCGTCAGCAGCAGCGGCGGATACGCAACGCCTTCGCGCACGCGGTGATACGGCGAGTAGGCGGCGAGCGCCGCGCCCTCGCGCGCATCGTCCGGATCGCCGTACTCGTCGAGCCATGCGGCGCCCGCGTGCAGCTTCGGATAGCGCCGCATGTCGAGCAACGGTACGCGGCACAGCACCGCGCCGAACAGTTCCGGGCGCTGCACCATGCATGCGCCGACCAGCAGCCCGCCGTTGCTGCCGCCCTCGATGCCGAGTTGCGCAGCCGTCGTCACGCCGGTGCGGATCAGGTCCTCGGCCACCGCGATGAAGTCGTCGAACGAGCGCTGCCGATGCTCGCGTTGCGCGTCGACGTGCCAGCCCGGTCCGAATTCGCCGCCGCCGCGGATGTGCGCGAACGCCGCGACGCCGCCGCGTTCGAGCCATGCGATGCCGAGTGCATCGCTGTAGCCCGGCAGGTTC
The DNA here is from genome assembly GCF_003854225.1 of Burkholderia sp. Bp8986. Taxonomy (NCBI): domain Bacteria; kingdom Pseudomonadati; phylum Pseudomonadota; class Betaproteobacteria; order Burkholderiales; family Burkholderiaceae; genus Burkholderia; species Burkholderia sp. Bp8986. The sequence goes on from NZ_QTQM01000019.1 coordinate 100,307, forward strand.
GGAATCGCGAAGCCGCCATAGCCTGACAGCAGGCACGGCCGCGCGACGCGGGCGCTGCCGTCGGGATGCGCCAGGCCATCGAGCGCATCACGCGGCCCGATCAGCGTGTACGGCACGACCGTGCCGTCGCGCGAGCGGGCATTCGCGCGACGCACGACGAGCCCGGCCGCATCGAATCGCACCGGCGGCCGGTCGAGCAGCACGCGACGCGACGGCGCATCGGCCGCGCGGTCGGCCAGATCGGCGAGCCAGCATTCGGGCGGATCGAGATAGGTGTCGACGTCCACGTACACGTCGTCGTTCAGCGTCGACTCGACCGGCTCGACGTCGATCTGCGCGTCGCCCGGCCATTCGAACGGCCGCGCGTGCCACGTCCACGCGCCGTCCTCACCCTGGCGCGGCTGCCACAGCATCGTGCGGTTGTGCACGTCGTCGAGCCAGCTCGCGATCAGCATCGTGCGCGTGTGCGTCCACGTGCATGCGGACGTCGTCGGCCGCGGCTCGAACAGCGTCGTGAGCTCGCGCGACCCGGCGAGGAACGCCTGCTCGCGGATCGCGAGCAGCGAGCCGCCCGCGTGACGCACGCCGCCGCAGTCCCAGTCGAGCCGCGGCTCCAGCATCAGCCAACCTTCCCAGAAACCGACCTCGACGTGCGTCGGCACGTCGTAGCGCGCCCACTCGCCCGCGTCGGTCAGCCGGTATGCATGCGCGTCGAAGAAATCGACGCTGCGCCACGCGACGTGGCGGCCGTCGATCGGATCGAACCCCGCGCCCGCGCTGATGTCGTCGGGTTCGCCGCGGAACACCACCGGCGCATCGGCGAGCGGCGTGCCGCGTACCCAGCGGCGCGCTTCGTACGGATAGCCGGCGGCGGTCGCATGCGCCTCGCCGCGATCCCAGCTCACGTAGACGGTATCGCGGTCGATCCAGCCTATCGTGTGATTCCCGGGCACGTCGATCGTGAAGCCGCCGTCGACGAAACGGCGCTGCACGAGGTCGAATTCGCGCACGACGACCGCGTCGGCGCCGCCCGGCGACAACGACAGCAGCGCGCGGTCGCCGTCCGGGTACAGGATCGCGTCCTGCTCGAACACCCACGACTCGCCCTCTTGCGCGCCGAGCGCGTCGACGTCGAGCAGCGTTTCCCACTCGGGCCGGCCCGCGCGCCAGTCGTCCCAGCGCGCGCGGCGCCACAGACCCTTCGGATGGAGATCGTCCTGCCACAGGTCGTACGCCCAATCGCGCCAGCGGGTCGGAATCACCGGGCGTTCGCGCGGCAGATACGCCTGCGCGAGCCGCGCGGTCAGCGCGCGATACGCATCGTCGTCGCGCAGCGCGACCCGTGTGCGCGCGTTCTGCTCGTCGACCCACGCACGGGCACGCTTGCTGTCGAGCGCTTCGAGAAAACGGAAGGGATCGGCGCCGGCGGGCCAGCGGAAGGAATCGGACATGACGGGAGCGCACGTAACGGCAAACCGCGATTATGTCCGATCGCGGCATGCGCGACGCACGCGCATGCCGCGACAGAGGCTTTACGGCTCCAGATGCAGTTCCTGGATCTTGCGCGTGATCGTGTTGCGGCCGATGCCGAGCCGCTCCGCCGCCTCGACCTTGCGGCCGCGCGTGAAATCGAGCGCCTCGCGGATCACGGCCGCCTCGAAGCGGCGCGCGAGCTCGTCCATCACGTCGGCCGAATTCTCGCGCAACAGCCGCGCGACTTCCGTGCGCAGCCCGCTTTCCCACATCGGATAGCCGGCCGGCGCGCCGTTCGGCGCGGCCGCGACGGGGGCTGCCGTCAACGGCGCACCCGCCGCCGGCTGCACGCGCGCGATGTCGCCACCTCCCATGCCGGTGCCGGCGTGCGCATCCGCGCCATCGGCCGTCGCCGTCACCGGCGCGCCTGCCGGCACGAGGTCGGGCGGCAGGTCCTTGATCTCGACCGTCTGCGCGGGCGCCATCACGGTCAGCCAGTTCGCGAGATTCTCGAGCTGACGCACGTTGCCCGGAAACGTGAGCGACGTCAGATACGCGAGCGCTTCGTCGGACACGCGCTTCGGCTCGACGCCGAGATCGCGCGCGCTCTTCTGCAGGAAGTGGCGCGTGAGCAGCGCGATGTCCTCGCTGCGTTCGCGCAGCGGCGGCAGCCGCAGCCGGATCACGTTGAGCCGGTGGTAAAGGTCCTCGCGGAACAGCCCCTGCCGCACGCGCGACTCGAGATTCTGGTGCGTCGCGGCGATCACGCGCACGTTCGCGCGCAGCGGGTTGTGGCCGCCGACCCGATAGAACTGGCCGTCCGACAGCACGCGCAACAGGCGCGTCTGCAGGTCGAACGGCATGTCGCCGATTTCGTCGAGGAACAGCGTGCCGTTCTCGGCCTGCTCGAAGCGGCCCTGGCGCGTCGTCTGCGCGCCGGTGAACGCGCCGCGCTCGTGGCCGAACAGTTCGGATTCGAGCAGGTCCTTCGGAATCGCCGCGGTATTCAGTGCGATGAACGGCCCGTTGGCCCGCGGGCTGTGACGGTGCAGCGCCCGCGCGACGAGCTCCTTGCCGGTGCCAGACTCGCCGGTGATCAGCACGGTCGCGGCCGAGTGCGACAGGCGGCCGATCGCGCGGAACATGTCCTGCATCGCGGGCGCCTGGCCGAGCATCTCGGGCGCTTCGGCCACACGCTCGTCCTGCGGCGCGCCGCCGCGCAGGCTCTCCTCGACCGCGCGGCGGATCAGCTCGACCGCCTTGTCGACGTCGAACGGCTTCGCGAGATATTCGAACGCGCCGCCCTGAAACGCCGCGACGGCGCTGTCGAGATCGGAGAACGCCGTCATGATGATGACGGGCAGGCCCGGCAGGCGCTCGTGCATCGCCTGCAACAGCTCGAGGCCGGAGCCGCCCGGCATCCGGATGTCGGACACGAGCACCTGCGGCGTCTCGTGGTCGAGCGCGGCCAGCGCGTCGCGCACGTTCGCGAAGCTCTTCGTCGCGAAGCTGTCCCGGGCGAGTGCCTTTTCGAGCACCCAGCGGATCGATTGATCGTCGTCTACTATCCAGATCGGCTTCATAGGTCGGTCAGGTATGGGTGAATCCGGTGAATCGCCATGCTGCCGCTCAATGATCGAGCGGCAGCAGGATCTGAAATTCGGTACGACCGGGCCGGCTCTCGACCTCGATCATCCCGTCGTGCTGCTGCACGAACGTCTGCGCGAGCGTGAGGCCGAGGCCGCTGCCGTCGTCGCGCCCGGACACGAGCGGGTAGAAGATCCGGTCGCGGATCTCCTCCGGAATGCCGGGCCCGTTGTCGACCACGTGCAAGTCCAGTGCCAGCCTGTACAGGCGCTTCGCGATCGTCACCTTGCGTGCGATACGCGTGCGCAGCTCGATCTTCGCGTCGCCCTGCGCGATCCGCTCGCGCAGCGCCTGCGCCGCGTTGCGCACGATGTTCAGCAGCGCCTGGATCAGCTGCTCCTTGTCGCCGCGCAGGTCCGGCACGCTCACGTCGTAGTCGCGCTCGATGGTGAGCCCGCGCGGAAATTCCGCGAGCATCACCGCGCGCACGCGTTCGCATACTTCATGAATGTTCACGTCGCCGACGATGTGCGGATGCCGGTGCGGCTCCAGCAACCGGTCGACGAGCGTCTGCAGGCGGTCGGACTCCTTGATGATCACCTGCGTGTATTCGCGCAACTCGCCGCGCTCGCGCCCGCTCAGTTCGAATTCGAGCAGCTGGGCTGCGCCGCGAATGCCGCCGAGCGGGTTCTTGATCTCGTGCGCGAGGTTGCGGATCAGTTGCTTGTTGACCGCGGTCAGGTCGTGGATGCGCTCCTCGCGATCGGTGCGCGACTGCCGTTCGTTCTCGAACAGCTCGACGAGCACGAAATCGGGCACGGTCTCGAGGAAGCCGACGATCGCATGCACGTGCAGCGGCTCGCGGCCGGGCCGGTCGAGCACGGTATCGAGATGCGTCGCGTGAAAGCGCTCCTGGCCGATCGCGGTGATCGTCGACGCGAGTTCGTTCGCATTGGGGAAAATCTCGCCCCACGGCCGCTGCGCGAGCTGCCGGCGCGAGATGTCGAGCATCGCCTCCGCGGACGGGTTCGCGAACGCGACCCGCAGCGTCTTGCGGTCGAGCACGATCACGGCCGTCGGCAGCGCTTCCAGCCCCGCAAGCAGGCCCGAGCGCGCGAGCCGCTCGTCTTCCGTCAGTCGCTCGGGCTGCCCCGTCTTCGCCTTGATGAGATTCTTCAGAGCCATCGTGCGTGTCGTCGCGCGTTACCGGGTCGGAAATTGGAAATTTTCGGAACAAAAAAGGGACGGCTGGACGCCGTCCCCCTTCAGACTCCGCGGTTCCCGCCGCAGGCCACGCGACGGGAACGAACCGGCATGACGGCGCTGAATCGAAGCGCCATCGCCGATTACAGCGAGTAGTACATCTCGAACTCGATCGGATGCGTCGTCATGCGGAACTTCGCCAGCTCCTGCTCCTTCAGCGCGAGGTACGCATCGATCATGCCGTCGGTGAACACGCCACCGCGCGTCAGGAACTCGCGATCCTTGTCGAGCGCTTCCAGTGCCTGGTCGAGGCCTGCGCAGACGGTCGGGATCTTTGCGTCCTCTTCCGGCGGCAGGTCGTACAGGTTCTTGTCCGCGGCTTCGCCCGGATGGATCTTGTTCTGGATCCCGTCGAGGCCGGCCATCATCAGCGCCGTGAAGCACAGGTACGGGTTCGCCATCGGATCCGGGAAGCGCGTTTCGATACGGCGACCCTTCGGGTTCGACACGTGCGGAATGCGGATCGATGCCGAACGGTTGCGCGCCGAGTACGCGAGCTTGACCGGTGCTTCGAAGTGCGGGACCAGACGCTTGTACGAGTTCGTCGTCGGGTTCGTGATCGCGTTCAGCGCACGGGCGTGCTTGATGATGCCGCCGATGTAGAACAGCGCCAGTTCCGACAGGCCCGCGTAGCCGTTACCCGCGAACAGGTTCTGGCCGTCCTTCCAGATCGACTGGTGAACGTGCATGCCCGAACCGTTGTCGCCGACGACCGGCTTCGGCATGAACGTCGCCGTCTTGCCGTACGAGTGCGCGACGTTGTGGATGATGTACTTCGACCATTGCGTCCAGTCGGCGCGCTGAACCAGCGTCGAGAACTTCGTGCCGATTTCGTTCTGGCCCTGGCCCGCCACTTCGTGGTGGTGCACTTCGACCGGGATGCCGAGCTGTTCGAGCAGCAGGCACATTTCCGAACGCATGTCCTGGAACGTGTCGACCGGCGCGACCGGGAAGTAGCCGCCCTTCGTGCCCGGACGGTGGCCCGTGTTGCCGCCTTCGAATTCCTTGGCCGAAGACCACGGTGCTTCTTCCGAGTTGATCTTCACGAAGCAGCCCGACATGTCCGTGTTCCACTGGACCGAGTCGAAAATGAAGAATTCCGGTTCCGGACCGAAGTAGGCGGTGTCGCCGATGCCCGTGCTCTTCAGGTACGCTTCGCCGCGCTTCGCGAGCGAACGCGGGTCGCGCTCGTAGCCCTTGCCGTCGGCCGGCTCGACCACGTCGCAGGTCAGCACGAGGGTCGACTCTTCATAGAACGGGTCGACGAATGCGGCGCTCGGATCCGGCATGAGCAGCATGTCCGACGCCTCGATGCCCTTCCAGCCGGCGATCGACGAGCCGTCGAATGCATGGCCGCTTTCGAACTTGTCTTCGTCAAACGCCGAAACCGGCACCGACACGTGCTGTTCCTTGCCGCGCGTATCCGTGAAGCGGAAATCGACAAACTTGACGTCCTCGTCCTTCACGAGCTGCATGACGTCGGCGACGGTTTTACTCATAACCTCTTCTCCTGATTGAACAATTCCGGCGGACTGGGAACCGCCTCGTTTATCGAGCTGCCCGGAGTCTGGCTTTGGCGCAGCGTGCCCCGGGTCGACCGAATTCTATATAGCAGCTTCCGTGCCAACCATCGCAAAACCGACGCGAATCACGCCGACCCGCGCCGTAGCGGGGCCCGGCTGCGCGATTCCGGGGCCGGGCGCCGCACCGGCGGCGGCGCCTCCGCACCGCAACGGTGCAATCCCGGGGAGGCGACGGCGTCGACGAATCTTTTTGGTGCATTCGTGCCATTCTGCACTCTTTTGGTGAGCGCGTGGGCGGTGCATGCGCCACCGGGCACGCGGACATCCGCGCGGCGGCGCCGCGCTAGAATGTTCGTTTGACCGATACGGAGACCTCCTGCCATGAGTACGCTCGACCAGCTTTACGCGAAGGCCGAAGAACGCCGCGCCCAAGGCGCGCTCAACTATGCCGGCGCCCTGCTGCCGGCCGAGGCATTCGAACTGCTGCAGCTCGACCCGTCGGCACGCCTCGTCGACGTGCGCACCCGCGCCGAGCTCGACTGGATCGGCCGCCCGCTCGTCGGCGACGGCCAGTACCTGCACCTCGAATGGACGCGCTATCCGGGCGGCGTGCCGAACGCCGAATTCATCGATCAACTGAAAGCGGCCCTCCCGGCCGATACGCCGATCCTGTTCCTGTGCCGCAGCGCCGCGCGTTCGAAGCTCGCCGCGGTCGCGTCGACGCAGGCCGGCTTCACGAAGGCCTTCGACCTGCTCGAAGGCTTCGAGGGCGGCAAGGATGCCGAAGGCCACCGCAAGACGGTCGACGGCTGGTGCTTCCGGAAACTGCCGTGGATCGGCGCCTGACGGCGCATCCGCCCAGGCACGCCCGACTGCCACATCGTCGAGCCGGGCGATGACATCCCGATGACGGGCCGCGTTGCGCGGCCCGTGGTTTTTGCGGGGCCGTGCCACGGCCCGCATGCGCGATCGCCGCGCGCGGCCTTCAGGCCTTCAGGCGCGCGGCGCCTCCGGTTCGACCACGTCGCCGCCGAGCAGGTGCACGCCTTCGCGCAGCTTCACGAACGCGGCCGCGACCGCCTCCGGCTCGCCCTTCACGCCGAGGTCGATATGCCGGCGCGCATAGATCCCGCCGCGCTCGGCATCGCCGACGCTCGGCAGGCTGAACACGCGCACGCTCGGGAAATCGCGCTCGATCTTCTCCATCAGCGGCGTGAGCGTCGACTCCGGCAGTTCGAACACGTACAGCGAGCGCTCCGCGTGCGGCGTCGCGTGATGGAGATGCCGGTACTTCGTGTCGAGCACCCATTCGATCATCGGCCACGCCATCACCGGGAAGCCCGGCACGAAATGGAGATCGCCGACCGAGAAACCGGGAATCCGGTTATAGCCGTTCGGGATGATCGTCGCGCCCGCCGGGAACACGCCCATGTTGAAGCGATGCTGGTTTTCCGGCGATTCGAAGTCGACCGGCGTGGCCGCATCGGTGTGCGTCTCGCGAATGCGCTCCGAGATCAGCGCCTTCGCTTCCGGATGCAGCACGAGCGGCACGCCGAGTGCGGCGGCCGCGCACTGGCGCGTGTGGTCGTCCGGCGTCGCGCCGATCCCGCCCGTGGAGAACACGATGTCGCCCGACGCGATCGCGCGCGCGAGCGTCGCGGTGATCCGCGCCGGATCGTCGCCGACGTATTCGGCCCAGTCGAGCGCGAGGCCGCGCGCGCCGAGCAGTTCGATGACCTTCGCCAGATGCTTGTCCTGCCGGCGGCCCGAAAGGATTTCGTCGCCGATGATGATGATGCCGATGCTCATGCCTGCCCCATGTCGATTGCGGTGGCGCGCGAACTCGCACGCAGGTCGTCCAGCGCGCGCAGGCAATAGTGCCCGAACCACAGCGCCGAGAAGACGAGGATGAAAGCGTAAACCCAGATCATGGCCGCCGCCACGAACGGAAACAGCACCATCATCCAGACCGACGACACCCACACGAAGGTCGGCACGGTGCCGAGCAGCCCGGTCGCGACGCCGATGCCGATCAGCGGCCAGCGATGCTGGCGCACGAGCGCGCGGCGTTCGTCGCGGCTCGCGTGCTGCGCGAGCGCGTCGTAGGTCATCACGCGGTACGTGAGCCAGCCCCAGATCACCGGCGGCAACAGCGCGAAGAACGGCGGGATCAGCCACAGCGGAATCGTGACGACGAGCAGCACGACGCCCACGATCGCCGCGCCGAGCGAATTGAACACGCTGCCGAAGAACGTGCCGCCCCGCTTCGCCTCCAGCGCGGCGAACTGCCGGTTAGACAGGTGCCTGATCACGACCGGCATCGAGATCGTCGCGATCAGCAGCAGCACGGTCAGCACGATCAGCGGAATCGCGAGCGACACGACGACGAACGGCGCGACGACCGCATGCAGCTGCGACATCCCGAGCGCGTCGAACGCGCGGTACAGCGCCGCGGTCAGCACGAAGCCGTCGAGCGCGCCGCGCGCGGCGTCGATCAGCGTCTGCCACGAGAACCACAGCACGACGCCCCACAGCAGCGCGGAGACGACGAACGGCATCAGGGTGAGCCACAGCATGCGCGGGTGCAGCGCGCTGGCGAACGCCCGGACGAAGGAGCGCAGCAAGTCGTTCATGCGAACCTGTATCGACGATGAAAAACGGGAAAAGGATAAACCACACGGCCCGCAGGCGCCAAAGCGCATGCGGGCCGTGCGGGAAAGCCGTTCAACGGGAAAGTGACGCGCTCAGGCCGACGCCGCGCCGCGCTTCGCGGGAAAGAGGCGCCGGAAGATCCGCACGAACGCGAGGCCGTGCTGCGCCCAGAAGCCTTCGCCGTAGGACACGCCTTCGACCTGCTCGCGGATGCCGGTCGGCTCGACCGTGCGGTTCCACGACGCGGTGCCGAACATCATGTCCCACCACGGGAACAGCACGCCGAAGTTGCAGCCGTACTTGGTGCCTTCGTGGCCGTAGCCGACCGCGTGGTGGCGTCGGTGGAAGGTCGGGCTCACGAGCAGGCGCTCGCCGAGCCAGCCGAACGACAGCCGCGCATTCGTATGCTGGATGCTCTGCACGAAGTTCGTGACCGCGGTCAGCACGACGAACTGCGACGGCGTCACGCCGATCACGAGCGCGATCGCCGCGAAGAAACACGATTGCAGCACGTTGTCGAGCAGGTGGTTGCGGTCGTCGCACCACAACGACATCTGCCGCTGGCTGTGATGCACCGCGTGCAGCTCCCACCAGATGCCGAACTTGTGCTGCCAGCGGTGATACCAGTAGCCGGCGAAGTCGAGCACGACGAGGTAGATCGCGAACGCGACGATCGGCCGCGAGGTCACGCCCGGCCACAGATAATCGAGGTTGACGTTCGCAACGCCGTGCAGGCGCAGCCACGCCTGGAGGCGGTCGAACACCGGCTGCAGCGCGAAGAAGAAGAACAGCGTGTAGATGCCGAGCTTCGAGATCGCGGTATAGATCACGTCGACCCGCACCGCGCGGCGGCTCTTCCAGCGCTCGACGGGCGCGAGCGCCTCGAGCGGGCGCAGCAGCGCGAACATCAGCACCATCTGGAGCGCGCCGATGATCACCCAGTACAGCGCGTCGTAGGTGTCCTCGTCATAGTCCATCAGGTTGAACTTGAAGAGGAGCGGCTGCACGACGTCGACGTACAGCCAGGTCTGGATGTCCGACACGAACGCATCGATCAGGTGCAGCATCGTCCGCCTCCGCCCGTCACGCGCCGTTCGCAGCCTTCCACGGCGCGCGGTCGTAGAAGTAGATGCCGTGCGGCGAACGGCCGACGGAGATCGTCTGCACCAGCTTGCGCGAGGCCAGGTCGATGATCCCGACCTTCTTCGCGAAGCGGAACGTCACCCACAGCGTCTTCTTGTCGGCGGACAGCTCCATGTCGTCCGGGCCCGGCAGCAGGCCGGTGATGTCGCCGACCTTGGTGAGCGTGTTCTCGTCGATGATGCTGATCGTGTTCGCGACCCGGTTCGTGATCGCGACGTGCGTGCCGTCCGCGAGCGAGCGGAAGTTGTGCGCGCCCTTGCCGGTCTGGATGGTCTTCACGACCTTCTGATTGCGCCAGTCGACGACCGCGACGTAATCGGCGCCCGTCATGCCGACCAGCAGGTACTTGTCGTCCGGCGTCATCCACAGGCCCGCCGGCACGTTGCCGACCGGCATCTTCCACTTGACCGTCTGCGTCGCGAGGTCGACCGCCGCGATCTCGCCGGACACCTGCAGCGACACGAGCACGGTCTTGCTGTCCTTCGTGAACGCGATGTGACTCGGCATCACCGCGAGCGGCAAGCGCTTCACGAGATGCAGGTCGCGGCCGTCGTAGCTGTAGATGTCGAGCCGGTCGAGGCGCAGCCCGGTCGACACGAACCACTTGTTGTCGGGCGAGAAGCCGAGCTGGTACGGATCCTCGATGCCTTCGACCGTGCGCTGCAGCTTGCCCGTCTTCGGATCGACGAACATCAGGCTGTTCGAGACCGAATTCGCGACGATCAGCGACGAATTGTCCGGCGTCGCCATCAGGTGGTGCGGCTCCTTGCCGGTCGGCATCGTGCCGACGACCTGGCGGGTCTGCTGGTCGATCAGGGAAAGCGTCGCTTCGGCCGAATTGAGGATGATCACGTTATTCGCGTGCGCGGCAGGCGCCAGCACGGCGGCGGCCAGCGCAAGCGTGCGGCCGAAGGAAAGGAAAGTGCGCATGAAGACTCACGTCGTGGAACAGCAGTGATTGTAAAACGCTCGACCGGCCCTGCCGGTTGACGGAAGTCGGCCCTGCGCCACTTCGACGCACGCCGCGGCCGCCGTGCGGCCCGCCGCGGCAGGCGCCGCGCGGCCTGCCGGGCCGGCCGCCGGCGCGGGCCCGGACAACCGCCGTTGCGCTAGCGCTGCATCGACTCCCAGACCTTGTGCAGACGCTTGACAGAGACAGGCATCGGCGTGCGCAGTTCCTGCGCGAACAGCGAAATTCGCAGTTCCTCCAGCAGCCAGCGGAATTCCGCGAGCCGCGGGTCGGCGACGCCGCCGCGCTGCGACACCGCGCGCTGGTACTGCTGGACGAGCGGCAGCAGCTCGCCGGACTGCTTCGCGTCGCGCGCCGGGTCGGCCTTCAGCTTGTCGATCCGCAGCGCGATGCCTTTCAGGTAGCGCGGGAAGTGTGCAAGCTGCACGTAAGGCGTGTCGATCACGAAGCGCTTGCCGACCAGCGCGGCGAGCTGCTGCTGCAGATCCGCGTGGGCCTGCGCGAACGGCTTGGCCTGCGCGAGCTTCTTCGCGAGCCCCGCGTATTCGGCGAGGATCTGCCCGACGAGCCGCGCGATCTCCTGCGCGAGCAGGTTCAGGCGGCTGCGGCCTTCGTCGCGACGCGCGTGGAAGCTCGCGTCGTCGTCGGGCAGCGGATCCTGCAGGCACGCGCGGTCGAGCGCCGTGTCGATCAGCTGGTCGCGCAGCTCGTCCTGCGTGCCGAGCGACATGTACTGCATCGCCATCTCGCGCAGCCCCGGCAGGTTCTTCTCGAGGAACTTGATCGGCTCCTTCAACTGCAGCGCGAACAGCCGCCGCAAGCCGGCCCGGTGGATCCGCGCGGCCTCCTCCGGCGAGTCGAACACCTCGACGTCGCAATGCGTGCCGCGATCGACGAGCGCCGGATAGCCGTACAGCGTCTGGCCGCGCCGGCGGATCTCCAGCAGCTCGGGGAGCTTGCCGAAGTTCCACGTCGTCAGGTTCTCGTACAGCGCGGTCGCGCCGGCTTCCGCCGGGGCGCCCGTGTGCGGTGCGACGCCCTTGCCCGGCTTGCCGCCCTTCGCCGTCGAAGCCGCGGAACCCGCCGTGGCCGCCGGCGCCGGCGTGGCGCCTGCGTCGTCCGCGCCGGCTTCGCCGCCGGGCGCGATCGTCGACGCCGCCGCGATCTTCTGGAACTGCTGCTGCGCCTGCGCGCCGAGTTCCTGGCGCAGTTGCGCGAGATTGCGCCCCATCGCGAGCTGGCGGCCGTGCTCGTCGATCACCTTGAAGTTCATGAACAGGTGCGCGGGCAGCGTCTCGAGCTTGAAGTCGGCCGTCTTCATCGCGACCTGCGTCTCACCGCGCACGTCGGCGATCAGCGCCTCGACAAGCCCGCCCGCGCCGAAGCGCTCGCGGCCCGTGCGCTCGACGAAGCCGGCCGCGTACTCGGGCAGCGGCACGCAATGCCGGCGCAGCTTCTGCGGCAGCGACTTCAGCAGCAGCTGCACCTTTTCCTTCAGCATCCCCGGCACGAGCCATTCGCAGCGGCGCGCGTCGACCTGGTTCAGCGCGTACAGCGGCACCGCGAGCGTCACGCCGTCGCGCGGCGTGCCGGGTTCGAAGTGGTAGGTCAGCGCCATCTCGACGCCGGCCATCGTCGCGCGCTTCGGAAACAGCTCGGTCGTGACGCCCGCCGCCTCGTGGCGCATCAGGTCGTCGCGCGACAGGTACAGCAGGCGCTGCTTGTCCTCCGCCTGGCCGCCCTTCTTCACTTCATCCCGATACCAGCGCTCGAACGCGACGCCCGTGTGAATTCCTTCCGGAATCGCCTGGTCGTAGTACGCGTAGATCAGCTCGTCGTCGACCAGCACGTCCTGCCGGCGCGACTTGTGCTCGAGCTGCTCGATGTCGGCGAGCAGCTTGCGGTTGTGCGCGAAAAACGGCAGCTTCGTGTCGAATTCGCCTTCGACCAGCGCGCCGCGGATGAACAGCTCGCGCGCCCGCACCGGGTCCTGCTTGCCGAACGCGACGCGCCGGCGGTGGTAGATCGGCAGCCCGTACAGCGTCGCGCGCTCGAACGCGCTGACCTGCGCGGGACGCTTTTCCCAATGCGGCTCCGACAGCGATTTCTTCAGCAGGTGGGCGCCGATCTTCTCGACCCACTCCGGCTCGATCTTCGCGAGGCAGCGCGCGTACAGCCGGCTCGTCTCGACGAGTTCGGCCGCCATCACCCAGCGGCCGGCCTTCTTCGCGAGCGCGGAGCCCGGCCACAGATAGAACTTGATCCCGCGCGCGCCGAGGTAGTGCGGATCGTCGTCGGCCTTCATGCCGAGGTTGCCGAGCAGGCCCGTCAACAGGGCCAGATGCACCTGCTCGTAGGTCGCCTCGACCTCGTTGAGGCGCCAGCCGTGTTCGCGCACGACCGTCAGCAGCTGCGAATGGACGTCGCGCCATTCGCGCAGCCGCAGGTGCGACAGGAAGTTCTGCCGGCACGCGTCGATCAGCTGGCGGTTCGACTTCTTGTGCGCGACGGCCTCTTCGAACCACGCCCAGATCTTCAGCCACTGCAGGAATTCGGAGCGCTCGTCGGCGAACCGGCGGTGCGCCTGGTCGGCCTGCTCCTGCGCTTCGATCGGCCGGTCGCGCGGGTCCTGCACGGACAGCGCGCTCGCGATGATCAGCACCTCGCGCAGCGACTGCTGGTCGCGCGCGGCGAGAATCATCCGGCCGACGCGCGGATCGAGCGGCAGCCGCGCGAGTTCGCGGCCCAGCGGCGTCAGTGCGTTGTCGTCGTCGACCGCGCCGAGTTCGTTGAGCAGCTGGTAGCCATCCGCGATCGCGCGGCCGGGCGGCGGCTCGAGGAACGGGAACGATTCGATCGCCGTCAGGTGCAGCGATTTCATCCGCAGGATCACCGACGCGAGCGACGAGCGCAGGATTTCCGGATCGGTGAAGCGCGCGCGCGCCTGGTAGTCGCTTTCCTCGTACAAGCGGATGCAGACGCCGTCGGCCACCCGGCCGCAGCGGCCCGCGCGCTGGTTCGCGGCGGCCTGCGAGATCGACTCGACCTGCAGCTGCTCGACCTTGTTCCGGTACGAATAGCGCTTCACGCGCGCGAGGCCGGTGTCCACGACGTAGCGGATGCCCGGCACCGTCAGCGAGGTTTCGGCCACGTTGGTCGCGAGCACGATGCGGCGCGCGTTCGACGCCTTGAACACCTTGTCCTGGTCGGCCGCCGACAGCCGCGCGAACAGCGGCAGGATCTCGGTGTGCGGCGGATGGTGCTTGCGCAGCGCCTCGGCCGCCTCGCGGATCTCGCGCTCGCCGGGCAGGAACACCAGCACGTCGCCGGGGCCTTCGCGGCACAGTTCGTCGACCGCGTCGACGATCGCGTCCATCAGGTCGCGCTCGGCCTCGCGCGCGGTCTTCACGCGGTCGCGGCCGCCCGTGCCTTCGGCGTTTTTCACCGCCGGGCGATCCTCGGCCACCGGGCGATAGCGCATCTCGACCGGATACAGCCGCCCGCTCACCTCGATCACGGGTGCCGGGCGCTCGTCGGTGCCGAAATGGCGCGCGAAGCGATCGGCGTCGATCGTCGCGGACGTGACGATCAGCTTCAGGTCGGGCCGCCGCGGCAGGATCTCCTTCAGGTAGCCGAGCAGGAAGTCGATGTTCAGGCTGCGCTCGTGCGCCTCGTCGATGATCAGCGTGTCGTACGCCTTCAGCAGCGGATCGGTCTGCGTCTCGGCGAGCAGGATGCCGTCCGTCATCAGCTTGACGGACGCGCCCGGCGCGAGATTGTCGGTGAAGCGCACCTTGTAGCCGACCACCTCGCCGAACGGCGTGCCGAGTTCCTCGGCGATCCGGCGGCCGGTCGACGATGCGGCCAGGCGCCGCGGCTGCGTATGGCCGATCAGGCCCGTGCCGCCGGCGCCGAGGCCGCGGCCGAGATCGAGACAGATCTTCGGCAACTGCGTGGTCTTGCCCGAACCCGTCTCGCCGCAGACGATGACAACCTGATGACCGGCGATCGCGCGCGCGATTTCGTCGCGCTTGCCCGACACCGGCAGGCTTTCGGGGTAAGTGATCGGCGGAACGGGATTCGGCGCGACGGTGGCGCGCGGCGGACGCTCGCGGCGCGGAGCGCGCTCGCCGGCGGCCTGCGGTGCGCCCTTCGCGGACGGCTGGCGCGCATCGCCACGCCGTTCGTCGCCGCGCGGCGCGTGGGCCGGCTTGCCCGCCGGCTTTTCCTGCTGCTGGCGCGGCGGCTGGCCCTGCTGCTGACGCGCGTCGGCCGCACCATCCGGGTGCTTCGCCGACGGCGCTTTGGCCCGCGTCGGCGCGGGACTTTTAGGTACATTCGACATGGGGGCGCATTATAATCCCGCCCATGAATTCCCAAACCGACCTCCCTCCCGCCCAGACCGGCGCCGCGACGCCGCCGGCCGCCGACGATTCGGCCGCCAGCCACGCGCAGTTCGTCGACTGGATGCGTTCCGTCGCGCCCTATATCCACAAGTTCCGCAACAGCACGTTCGTCGTGGGGTTCGGCGGCGAGGTGGTGCAGCAGGGCCTGCTGAACGCGCTCGTGTCCGACATCGCGCTCCTGCAGGCGATGGGCATCCAGATCGTGCTGGTGCACGGCTCGCGGCCGCAGGTCGAGGAGCAGCTGAGCCTGCATGGTGTCGAATCCGAGTTTTCGCACGGGCTGCGCATCACCGATGCGCGCGCGCTCGAATCCGCGAAGGAAGCGGCCGGCGAAGTGCGTCTCGACATCGAGGCCGCGATCAGCCAGGGTCTGCCGAACTCGCCGATGGCGCACGCGCACATCAGCGTCGTGTCCGGCAACTTCGTGACCGCCCGGCCGGTGGGGATTCTCGACGGGGTCGATTTCGCGCACACGGGCATCGTGCGCAAGATCGACGCCGAATCGATCCGTCATTCGCTCGCGAGCCGCAAGCTCGTGCTGCTGTCGCCGCTCGGCTTCTCGCCGACCGGCGAGGCGTTCAACCTGTCGATGGAAGACGTCGCATCGGCCGCCGCGATCGCGCTGCGCGCCGACAAGATCATCTTCCTGACCGAAGCGCCCGGCATCGTCGACGACGAAGGCGGGCTGATCCGCGAAATGTCGCTCGACGCGGCCGCCGAGCTGCTCGATTCGGGCAACATCCAGGGCGACGACGCGTTCTTCCTGAAGCACTCGATCCGCGCGTGCCGCGGCGGCGTGACCCGGGCCCACCTGATTCCGCAGTCGCTCGACGGCAGCATGCTGCTCGAACTGTTCCTGCACGACGGCGTCGGCACGATGATCTCGTACGAGAACCTCGAGAGCCTGCGCGAAGCGACGCCGGACGACGTCGGCGGCATCCTGTCGCTGATCGAGCCGCTCGAGTCGGACGGCACGCTGGTGCGGCGCGGCCGCCACCAGATCGAACGCGACATCGACCACTTCTCGGTGATCGAGCACGATGGCGTGCTGTTCGGCTGCGCGGCGCTGTATCCGTACCAGCAGGAAAAGATCGGCGAGATGGCGTGCCTGACGGTCGCGCCGGAAGCGCAGGGCTCGGGCGACGGCGAACGCCTGCTCAAGCGCATCGAGCAGCGCGCCCGCGCGCGCGGCCTCACGCACATCTTCGTGCTCACGACGCGCACCGAGCACTGGTTCCTCAAGCGCGGCTTCGTCAAGGTCAGCGTCGACGACCTGCCGGAAGACCGCCGCAAACTCTACAACTGGCAGCGCAAGTCGCTCGTGCTGATGAAGCAGCTCTGAGCGCAGGCACGACTGCCCTCCCCCAGACCGATTACAGGAGAAGTACACGATGGCTCGAATGATCCAATGCGCGAAGCTCGGCAAGGAAGCCGAAGGTCTCGATTTCCCGCCGCTGCCGGGCGAACTCGGCAAGCGCATCTACGAAAGCGTGTCGAAGGAAGCGTGGCAAGGCTGGCTCAAGCAGCAGACGATGCTGATCAACGAGAACCGCCTGAACATGGCCGACCCGCGCGCGCGCCAGTACCTGATGAAGCAGACCGAGAAGTATTTCTTCGGCGACGGCGCCGACCAGGCGTCCGGCTACGTGCCGCCGACGGAAGGCTGAGCACCCCGCATCGCGATGGCCGGCCGTGCCGGCCTCGTCGCGAAGTGAAGCAACCGCCAGGCAAACGGCACCGTGGATCGCACGGTGCCGTTTGCTTTTGGGACGCGTGATTTGGCGCGAGTCGAGGCCATGCGGCGCGCGATCCGTCCGGCGCGCGATGTCGCCGGAGCGGCGAATTACCGCCTCACCGCCTCACCGCATTTCCGCGTTACCGAATCGCCAGCGTGCCGAATCACGCCGGCCTCCCCGTCTCACCCCGCCGGTTTCAACGCGCCGCGCTCGCCTGGCTGCGTGGTCTCGCCGGCCGGACTTTCAGCGCTCGCACTTTCGGCGCCCCACTCGGCCGCATCGCTGCGCTCGGCCGTCGACAGTTCGTCCGCGCGGTAGCCGGTGCGATTCAGCAGCGCGAGCATGCACGCGAGCGACACGAGCGCGTACAGTCCCGACGCGATCGCGACGCCGACGATGCTGCCGGTCGCGTTCAGGATCGCCTGCGCGAGCACCGGCGTGCCGCCGCCGACGACGAGGGCGCTCAGCTGGTACGCGAGCGACAGGCCCGTATAGCGGATGTTGGCGGGAAACACGCGCGCGAGCACGCCGCCGACCGCACCGTAGAACATCGCCGACGGAATCGTCGAGATGCACATGCCCGCGACGGCGACCCAGTACGAGCGCGTCGCGAGCGCATGGAACATCACCGGCATCAGCACGATCTCCGGAATCAGGATCCAGCACATCGCGCGCCGCATGTCGACCTTCGACACGAACCACGCGCCGACCGGCTGCATCAGGAACTGCACGACGAGCGAGATCGACAGGATGCCGAGGAACGTGCCCTGCGCATAACCGAGCTCCTTGGTCGCCCACGACAGCGCGAACGTGCTGCGAAAGTACGTGACGTTGATCACCGGCAGCGTGCCGGCCGCGAGCAGCACGACGGGCCAGTGGTCGCGCACGACGTCGCGCAGCGGCAGCTTCACCGTGCGCTTGCGCGCGAGCACGCGCTGCATGTCGATCGATTCCTCGAGCCGCAGCCGGATCACCATCCCGATGATCACGAGCACCGCCGACAGCAAAAACGGAATGCGCCAGCCCCACATCAGGAACGACGGCGTCGGCAGCGCGCTCAGCGCGAAGAAGGCAGCGGTGGCGAGCAGGTTGCCGGTGGGCGAACCCTGCTGCGCGAACGCCGCATACAGGATGCTGCGATGCTTCGGCGCGTTCTCGCTCGCGATCAGCACCGCGCCGCCCCACTCGCCGCCGACCGCGATGCCCTGCAGCACGCGCAGCACGACGAGGCCCGCGGGCGCCCACACGCCGATCGACGCATAGCCGGGCAACAGGCCGATGCCGGTCGTGGCAAGCCCCATCATCACCAGCGTGATCACGAGCGCGGTCTTGCGGCCGACGCGATCGCCGAGATGCCCGAACACGATGCCGCCGAGCGGCCGCGCGGCGAAGCCGGCCCAGAACGTGACGAACGCAAGCAGCGTCGCGACGCCGGGATTCATCGTGCTCGAAAAGAACACCTTGCCGAATACGAGCGCGGCGGCGGTGCCGTAGATGTAGAAGTCGTACCACTCGATCGTGGTGCCGACGAACGCCGCGAGGGCGGCACGGCCGGGCCGCGGCTGCGCGGCGGACGGGGATTGCGGACGGCTCATCGATGTCTCCATGTTTGTGATCGGCGGCGCGACTGTCGCGCGCGTTGCCGGATGGCCGGCCTTGCGCCGCCGGCTGGCGGAGTTGCGTTACGAGCGATTGCTCGACGCGGGGCAGCTTTACGCTGCCCAACGTCGCTTTACGTCGCGATCTGTCGGTCCAGGTCACTCACCTGCAGGGCCACTCGTCCGGTCACGCCGGGTCCGGCGCGACCTTCAGCACGCCCGCGTCGAGCAGTTGCCGCTGAAGCGCGGGATCGACGCCGAGGCGGTCGAGCACCGCGCGCGTGTCACGGCCGAGCGCGGGCGGCGGCGAACGATAGGTCGCCGGCGTGCGCGACAGCTTCACCGGCGATGCGGTGCCGCGATACGCGCCGATCTCGACGAACAAGTCGCGGTGCAGCGCATGCGGATCGCGCGCGACGTCGGCGACCGTGCGCACCGGCCCGCACGGCACGCCCGCCGCCATCAGGTCGCGCGCGAGCGGCTCGCACGGATGCGCGGTGAGCCGTGTCTCGAGTTCGGCCTTCAGTTCGGGCCGGTGCGCGCAGCGGCTGCGGTTGTCGACGAAGCGCGGATCGCCGGCCAGCGCCGGCGCGCCGAGATGCGCGACGAGCCGCGCGAACTGCCGGTCGTTGCCGACCGCGAGGAAGATCGGCACGGTGGCCGTGCGATAGCTGTCGTACGGCGCGATGTTCGGGTGCGCGTTGCCGCTGCGCTCGGGCACGCGCCCCGAGCCGAAGAAGTTCGGCAGGTGCGGATGCAGCAGCGACACGCCGCAGTCGTACAGCGCGATGTCGATCGACTGGCCCTGCCCGCTCTGCTCGCGCTCCGCGAGCGCGAGCAGGATGCCGGCAAGCGCGTTGAGTCCGGTGACCATGTCGACGATCGGCAGCCCGATGCGCGTCGCGTCGCCGTCGCGCTCGCCGTTCACGCTCATCAGCCCGGCCATCGCCTGGATCACCGCGTCGTAGCCGGGCAGCCCGCCGAGCGGGCCGTCGTCGCCGAAGCCCGTCACCGCGCAGTGGATCAGGCGCGGGAAACGCGGCTGCAGGTCGCGCGCGTAGTCCATGCCCCAGCGCGCGAGCGTGCCGGGCTTGAAGTTCTCGACGAGCACGTCGGCGCTCTCGAGCAGGCGCCACAGGATCGCGCGCCCTTCGTCGCGGGACAGGTCGAGCGCGACGCCCTCCTTGTTGCGGTTCACGCCCATGAAGTACCACGCGGTGTCGCCGAGGAACGGCGGCCCCCAGCCGCGCGTCTCGTCGCCGCCCGGCGGCTCGATCTTGATCACCGTCGCGCCGTGGTCGGCGAGCGCCTGCGTGCAGTACGGGCCGCCGAGCACGCGGCTCAGGTCGACGACCTTCAGGCCGTCAAGTGCGCCGCGTGTCGCTTTCGTCGCTTCCGTCGCTTCCGTCGCTTTCGTCGTGCTCATCGTTCGACCTCCGGCAGCAGGTCGAGCGCCATGTCGAGCGGTACCGGCGTGCCGCGCAGCAACGCATCGAACGCCGCTGCCTCGTCGTCGCGCGACGCCGGCGCGAGCGGATCGACCGGCAACAGCTTGTGACGCACGATCAGGTGCGCGAGCGCGAGGCGCCGGTAATCGGGCGCGAGCTGCGCGCCCTCGCATGCCATCAGCACGGCCGCGCTCGCGTAGTACAGCGCCGACGCGGCCTGCCGCACGCGCGCGTCGTCGCCTTCCGCCGCGACCCGGGCGAGCGCATCGCACGCGCGCGCGAGAATGCGCCGCAGCGCCGCGCGGCTCGCGTCGGGCAGCGGCGCCGCGCCGAGCCGGTCGGCGAGGAACGTGCGCAGCGCATCGAGCGCCTGCTCGCGCTGCGCGGCGCGCGCGACGTCGAGCGCGACGATGTTGCTGGTGCCTTCCCAGATCGAGCCGAGATGCGCATCGCGCACGAGGCGCGCATCGCTCCATTCCTCGATGTAGCCGGTGCCGCCGCGCACCTCCATCGCGTCGCCCGTCACACGGCGTGCGTCGCGGCACGCGCGGAACTTGATCAGCGGCGTCAGGATGCGCACGCAGCGCGCGGCCTGCTCGTCGCCCGCATCCGCCTGCGGCAGCAGCAGCGCGATCTGCATGAACATCGCGCGCGCGGCCTCGGCGGGCAGCAGCATCTTCATCAGCTGGCGCTGTATCAGCGGCATCTCGATCAGCTTGCGGCCGAATGCGGCGCGGTGGGCGGCCACGTGCAGCGACTCGTTCAGTGCGCGCCGCATCAGGCCCGCCGCGCGCACGCCGTTCGACAGCCGCGACATGTTGATCATGTCCGCCATCTGGTGAAAGCCGCGGCCGATCTCGCCGATCAGGTATGCCTGCGCGCCTTCGAGCGCGATCTCGCCGCTCGCCATCGAACGGCTGCCGAGCTTGTCCTTCAGCCGCACGATCCGGTAGCGGTTGCGCGTGCCGTCCGGCAGCGTCTTCGGCAGCAGGAACAACGCGAGCCCCTTGATGCCGTCCGGCGCGCCGTCGGGCCGCGCGAGCACCATCGCCAGGTCGGCGTCAGCGTTCGAGCAGAACCACTTGTCGCCGAAGAGGCGCCACACCGCCTCGCCCTGCGCGTCGGCTTCGCGCACCGCGCGCGTCGCGATGCGGCCAACGTCGGAGCCGGCCGCCTGTTCGGTCATGAACATCGCGCCCTGGAACAGCGTGTCGAAATCGCGCGATGCGAGCATCGGTAGATAGCGCTCGACGAGTGCCGGGTCGCCGAAGCGGCGCAGCGTGCGCGTCAGCGAATCGGTCATGCTGACCGGGCAGCACAGCCCGAATTCGGCCTGCACGAACAGGAACGTCAGCGCGTACTTGACGAGCGGCGCGACCGCCTCGGGCCGGTGGCTCAGCGACGCAAGCCCGAGTTCCGAATATGCGACGCGTTCGAGCGCGACGTACGCGGGATCCTTGTCGATCCGCTGCACGGCTTCGCCGCGCCGGTTGCGGTGTTCGAGCACGGGCGGATGCTTGTCCGCGCGCGACGCCCATGCGTCGAGCTCGCCCGACACGCGCGCGCCGAGCGCGTGCAGCTGCGGTTCGAGTTCCGCGTAGCGCGCGTCACCGAGATGCAGTTTCAGCAACGCGCCGAGATCGGGATCGGCCGTGAAGAAATTGATGCCCCGGCTATCGGGGATGTTGTTGGCCGCGCCGGTGTCCGGCGTGCGAGCGATGTCGTTCATGCATGCGTCTCCAGGATGGCGCCCGGCTATCGGCCGGCGCCGCGCGGCGGCAGCGCGGCCGGCTGATGCCAGGCGTTCAGCAGAGCGTAGGCGCGCGATCGATAAGCGTCCAATACAGGATTTATCCGGTACGATAGACGACGCTTATCGATGCCGATGCGGGAAGGAGACAGCATGGAACTGAGGCAGTTGCGCTACTTCGTGGCGGTCGCCGAGGAACTGCATTTCGGGCGCGCGGCGAAGCGCCTGTTCATCTCGCAGCCGGCGTTGAGCTTCGACATCCGCAAGTTCGAGGACGCGCTCGGCGTGCAGCTCTTTTCGCGCACCAACAAGACGGTCGCGCTGACCAACGCGGGCGCGGTGCTGCTCGGCGAAGCGCGCCGGCTGCTGCTGCAGGCGGCCGAGGCCGAACGGCTCACGGTGCGCTCTGCGTCCGGCCTCGCGGGCCGGCTGCGGATCGGCTTCGTCCATTCGATGCTGTATCGCGGGCTGCCCGATGCGGTGCGGCGCTTCGAAGCCGATTACCCGGGCGTCGAGATCGTGCTGAGCGAGATGAACACGCAGGCGCAGGTGCAGGCGATCCAGCGTGGCCAGATCGATCTCGGCTACGCGCACTGGGGCCACTGCCCGCCCGAGGTCGAATCGGCGCCCGTCTACGCGGAACCGTTCGTCTGCTGCCTGCCGGCCGCGCATCCGCTCGCGCGGCGCCGTCAGGTCGCGCTCGCCACGCTGGCCGAGGAACCGTTCATCCTGTTTCCGCGCGACGCGGCGCCGCACTATCACGACCTGATCATCGCGCAATGCGTGAACGCGGGATTCAGCCCGCTGATCCGTCACGAGGCGCGGCTGTGGCAGACGATCCTGTCGATGATCGAGTTCGGCATGGGCATCGCGCTGGTGCCGCGCGTGCTGCAGCAGGTGAAGAGCGACCGCCTCGCGTTCCGGCCGCTGAAGGATGCGTCGCTCGAATCGCGCACGCTCGAACTGAAGCGCAGCGGCACTGCCGAACCGGTCGCACTGCGCTTCGCCGACTACGTGCGCGCATCGATCGACGCGCTGCCCGCGCTCGCGGGCTGAGCCCGCGCGCCGACATTTCGCGCCGGCACTTCCCCGTTACTTCGCTTCCGGCTGCAGCGCCGGCTGCGCGCGCCGGTACCACACCGCGTACACGACGGACAGCGCGACCAGGAACGGAATGCCGAAGATCAGCGTCATGTGGAATTCGGCCGTGAAGTAGGTCGTCACCATCACCGCGAGCATCAGCGCCGCGCCGAGCAGCGTCAGCAGCGGAAAGCCGCGCATCCGGAACGCGGGCGCCGGCAAACCGAGCGCCGCGCGACGCCGCCGGAAGCAGTAATGCGTGACGAAGATCATCATCCACGTGAACAGCGCGCCGAACATCGACACCGCCATCATGATCGTGAACGACGCGTCCGGGTACAGCACGCTCAGGACCGTCGCGAGCGCGATGCCGAGCGTCGACAGCAGCAGCGCGCCGAACGGCACGCCGCGCGCGTCGACCTGGCCGAGCGCCTTCGGCGCATAACCCGCGCGCGACAGGCTGAACATCATCCGCGTCGTGATGTAGAGCTGGCTGTTCATCGCGGACAGCGCGGCGATCAGCACGACGAAGTTGATCAGCCCGGCCGCGCCCGGCAGGTGGATCGCCTCCATCACCTTCACGAACGGGCTCTCGTCGCGCCCCGCCGCCGTCCACGGCACGATCGCGAGCATCAGCGCGAGCGTGACGAGGTAGAACAGCACGAGCCGCACGATCGTCGAGCGGAACGCGCGCGTCACCGCGCGCTCGGGATCCTCCGCCTCGCCCGCCGCGACCGCGATCATCTCGATGCTCAGGTAGCTGAAGATCGACACGATCACCGCGACCCACATCCCCCACATGCCCTTCGGGAAAAAGCCGCCGTGCCCGGTGTAATGGTGGAAGCCCGCGCGGGCCGCACCGTCGCCGACCAGTGCCGGATTGCCGAACACGACGTACGCGCCGAGCACGATGAAGCCGACGATCGCCGCGATCTTCACGACCGAGAAGCCGTATTCGACCGCGCCGAACACGTCGACGCTGCGCGCGTTGACGAACACGAGCAGCGCCGAGAAGCCGACGATCCACAGCCAGCCCGGCACGCCCGGGAGCCAGTACTTCATGTACAGCGCGATCGCGGTGACTTCGGTGCCGACCGCGAGCACGATGCACGCCCAGTACGCATAGCGCACGAGGAACCCGGCCCACGGGCTCACGTAATGTTCGGCGTATGCGCCGAACGACCCGGAGGTCGGATGCGCGACCGTCATCTCCGCGAGACAGCCCATCAGCAACAGCGAGATGAACGCGCCGATCGCGTAGCTGACGAGCACGCTCGGGCCCGCGAAGCCGATCGCGAACCCGCTGCCGAGAAAGAGACCGGTGCCGATCGCACCGCCGATCGCGATCATCGCCATCTGCCGTGCGGAAAGCGTGCGGCGCAGACCCTGCTCGCGCGCCGCGATGTGCTGGAATTGCCCTTCTGGTTGCATCGAATGACCTCGTTCGAAAGCGTGTGTCCGGCCGAAACGTCGACGGCGCACGGACCGGTGCCGGACCGCACCGGCCACCGCGCGCCGCATGCTCAGAACAGGTGGCGCAAGCCGGCCGCGATGCCCGTCTGGTTGCCGCGTCCGGGCATTTCGGTGAACGCGCCGCCGGTCACCCGGTTGTAGTCGACCGTCGCGTAGACCTGCGTCGCCTTCGACAGCGCGTACTCGGCCTCGAGCACGCCCGTGTAGCGCTTTCCGCCGTTACCGGCGATGCCGTTGACGTTGCGGATGTCGTCGTAGTACGCGACGCCCGTCACCGAAACCGCCGGCGTGACCTTCACGCTCGCGCCGGTATAGAAGATCGCGTCGCGGCGCGGATTGTCGGCGAACGCACCGTAGGTCACGTCGCGGCCCGGCGCGTTCAGCAATTGCCGGTCGAGCATGCCCGTGCGGTCGATGCCGCCGAGATAGCCCGCGTACAGCGTCGCCGCGCCGAACGCATAGCGTGCGCCCGCGCCCCACGCCTGCTGCGCGCGGCTCGTCAGGTCGCGCACCTGCTGGTAGGTCGCGCCGACCATCAGCCCGCCGAGCGTGTACGACACGTGCGTGCCCCAGTACGAATTCGCGCCGAGGCTGCCCGCGACGCCGCCGAAGCCGTAGCTCGCGCCGACGTTCAGCCCGCCGAACGTGCCGTCGTAGCTGACCACGTTGCTCGCGCGGCCCTGCGTGAGGAAGTACGGCCACATGTTGGCCGTGTAGTTGCCGACCGTCAGCGGATCGAGATCGCCGAACAGGTTGAATGCCTCGGTCGCCTGCCGGCCGAGCTTCACGGTGCCCCAGTCGCTCGCCAGGCCGACATACGCGTAGCGGCCGAACAGCGCGCCGTCGAGCTGCCCGTTCTGCGGCTCGAAGCCGCTCTCGAGCCGGAAGATCGCCGTCAGGCCGCCGCCGAGCGCTTCGCTGCCCTTCAGGCCCCAGCGGCTGTTGGTGATCGCACCGTTGGTCATCTGCACGCTCGCGTCGTTCGACGCGTTCGCATGCGTCGTGTAGCGAATGCTCTGGTCGACGATGCCGTACAGCGTCACGCTGCTCTGCGCCATCGCGCCGCTCGCGGCGAGCAGGCCGGCAATCGTCGGTAGTGCGAACCTATTGATACTCTTCATCTTCGTCTCCATCCTTGTCTGAATTATCGATGTGTACTGGTTGGGGTATGTCGGTAATCGTGGGTACTGCAATCCGCGCCGAGTTGCGTGCTTTCTAGCCGCGTGCCGCCGGCAACGCCACGTATGCGACGAGTTCGACGCACATGTCCGGGTGCGCGAAGCCCTGCACGCCCACGCACGTGCGGTTCGGGTACGGTTCGCGAAAGTGGCGCCGGTATTCGGCGTCGAATTCGGGCATCGCCTTCACGTCGGACAGGTAGACGAGCACCTGCGCGACGTCGTCCATCGTCGCGCCGGCCGCCGCGACGGCCTTCGCGAGATTGCCGAGCGTGAGGCGCGCCTGCCCCGTCATCGTGTCGCCTGCGATCGCGCCGGACGCATCGACCGGGCCGTGGCCGGTAAACATCAGCCCGCCCGCGCGGGTCGCCCACGAGAACGGCTGCGCGAGTTGCGGCAAGTCGACCGGGATCGTGTCTGCCATCGTGTCCTCCTTCGGTTCGGGATCGGCCGCTCAGGCAGCCTGGCGCGACGTGCCGCCGAGCACGTCGGCGATCGCGTACGCGACGTGCTCGACGTTCGCGTCGTTCAGGCCCGCGATGCACATGCGGCCCGAACGCAGCAGGTAGACGCCGTGCGACGCGCGCAGCCGGTCCACGTCGGCCGCGGCGATGCCCGTATAGCTGAACATGCCGCGCTGCGTGACGAGCGCGTCGAACGCGGGCCCGGCCAAGCGCGCGTCGAGCCGCGCCTTCAGCGCGCCGCGCATGCGCTTGATGCGCGTGCGCACCTGGGCCACCTCGTCTTCCCAGCACGCGCGCAGGACGTCGTCGTTCAGCACCGCCGACACGAGCTGCGCGCCGAACAGCGGCGGGCTCGAGTAGGTGCGGCGCACGCCGGCCTGCAACTGGCTCAGCACCGTCGCCGCTTCGCCCGCGCTCGCGCAGACGATCGACAGGCCGCCGACGCGCTCGCCATACAGCGAGAAATTCTTCGAGAACGAGTTGCTGACGATCGCCGGCAGCCCGGCTTCGACGATCGCGCGCACGGCCCATGCGTCGTCATCGAGACCATCGCCGAAGCCCTGGTACGCCATGTCGAGGAACGGAATCAGCCCGCGGCGCGCGAGCACGTCGATCACCGCGCGCCATGCGTCGCGGTCGAGGTCGAGGCCCGTCGGGTTGTGGCAGCACGGCTGCAGCAGCACGATGCTGCGCGCGGGCAGCGCGTCGAGCGCCGCGAGCATCGCGTCGACGCGCAGGTCGTTGCGCGCTGCGTCGTAGTACGGATACGTGTGCACGTCGAGGCCGGCCGCCGCGAAGATCACGCGATGGTTGTCCCACGTCGGATCGCTGATCCAGATCGCGCTGTCGGGGAAATAGCGCTTCACGAATTCGGCGCCGAGCCGCAGCGCGCCCGAGCCGCCGAGCGTCTGCAGCGTCGCGATGCGTCCTTGCGCGAGCGCCGCGCAACCGGCGCCGAACACGAGGCGCTGCACGCCCTGCCGATACGCGGCGAGCCCTTCCATCGGCAGATACGTATGCGGCGCGCCGGCTTCGCGCAGGCGCTCGGCCGCGAGGCGCGTGCTCTCCAGCACGGGGATGCGGCCCGCGTCGTCGTAATAGAGGCCGATGCTGAGGTTGACCTTGTGCGGATGGGCATCCTGCTGGAACGCCTGGAACAGCGACAGGATCGGATCGCCCGGATAGGCGGGAATGTGTTCGTACATGGCGGAATGACGGTCGGGGTTGAAGGCGGCGATACGGCCGGCGGCGTGACGGCACGTCAGGCCGTGCGGTCGAGGCATGGGGCGCATGTTATCGAGGACGAAATAGAATGAGCTTCACTTTTCGATGACGAATCCCGCCGATTGCAGTAGAGTCTGCGCCTACCATCTAAAAAATGACGGGATTCTGCGAAATGAATCTGGATCGAACCGACATGCGGATCCTCCGGCACCTCGAGCGGGACGGACGCATCAGCAATCAGGACCTCGCGAACGCGGTCGCGCTGTCGCCGTCGGCGTGCCTGCGGCGCGTGAAGCTGCTCGAGGAACGCGGCGCCATTTCCGGCTACCGCTGCACGATCGAGCCGAAGAAGGTCGGCGTCGCATTCGAGGCGCTCGTGCACGTGTCGATGCGGCCGGACGTGCCCGAATGGCACGACCGCTTCGTGGAGGCGATCCAGCAGTGGCCGGAAGTCATCGCCGCGCAGATCGTGACGGGCGGCTCGAACTACGTGCTGACGGTGCGGGCGCGCGACCTCGACCACTACTCGGACTTCGTGATCAACCGGCTGCATCGCGCGACGGGCGTGATGTCGATCAATTCGAGCATCGTGCTCGCGACGCTCAAGCGCGACGGCTCGATCCTCGATCTCGTCGAGCCGTCGACGGCCGGCTGACGCACCTTTTGCACCGGCCTGAAAAATATTTGAAGAAAGTGCTTTACGAACCCGAAAAGCTCTGACATAATTTCAGCTTCTTTGGGCGGTTAGCTCAGCGGTAGAGCACTGCCTTCACACGGCAGGGGTCACTGGTTCGATCCCAGTACCGCCCACCAAAGAATTCAAGGGCCTGCGTCTCACGACGCAGGCCCTTTTCGTTTTGTGCGTCGCACTCGTAATGCACACGTCCAAGAGATAATCGCGTGATTCCGACGCGCGCCATCGGCCAGTACGTAATAATCGGTAACGAATTGGTAACGGTGTACGAATAGCGGCTGACTAGAATCGACCACCATGACGGCCGGCCGAGCGGCACCGGCTTCCCACCATCAAGAAGACGAACGGAATCCGGCACGCGCATTGCGGCTGGTTCACGCCGTCGCGACACATCATGACATTGCCGAATTCACATACCCTGTGGTTGACCGGCCTGAGTGGTGCCGGTAAATCCACGCTCTCGCGCGAGATAGCCGCGTACCTGCGCACGCACGACATTCCGGTCTGCATTCTCGACGGCGACGAACTGCGCTCGGGCGTCTCGCACGATCTCGGATTCCGGCGCGACGAGCGGGCCGAAAACTGCCGACGTACCGCCGAAATCGCGAAGCTGATGAACAATCAGGGCATCATGGTGATCGTCGCGCTGATTTCCCCGTATGCAGCCGACCGGCAACTGGCGCGGGAAACCATCGGTGACGAGCGCTTCGTCGAAATCTATCTGAAGACCGATATCGAGACCTGCTCCGCGCGCGATCCGAAACGCCTGTACGCGAAGGCCATGACCGGCCAGACGCGCCAGTTCACCGGCATCTCCGATCCCTATGAGGCACCCGTCGCGCCCGATCTCGTTGTCGAGACCGGAACGATGTCCGTCTCCGCGTGTGTCGCGCGCATCATCGAGTTCGATCAACAGCGCTTCGACTACGCCTGACCGAAGCGCTGCGTTCGCTCACCTCACCCGCCCGACCCGTTCCGCGGTCGCATCGAACGCGCGCTTCGCCTTGTCGACGATCTCGTCGACCTCCCCCTCGCGAATCACGAGCGGCGGCGACAGCAGCATCCGGTCGCCGGTCGCGCGCATGATCAGGTTGCCGTTGAAGCAGAAGTCGCGGCAGATCGTGCCGATATCGGCGCCGGCGTCGAACCGCTCGCGCCGCGCGCGATCGCGCGCGAGCTGTACGCCCGCGACCAGCCCCGCCCCCGCGATCTCGCCGACGATCGGATGATCGCCGAGCGCTTCGCGCAGCCGACGCTGGAAGTACGGCCCGATGTCGTGCTTCACGCGCTCGACGATCCCGTCGTCGCGCAGCAGCTTCAGGTTCGCGACCGCCACCGCCGCCGCGACCGGGTGCCCCGAGTACGTGAGGCCGTGATTGAATTCGCCGTTGTCGATGATCGGGCGCGCGACGCGTTCGTGGATGCCCACCGCGCCCATCGGCACGTAACCCGAGGTCAGGCCCTTGGCCATCGTGATCAGGTCCGGCTCGAAGCC
>NZ_QTQM01000020.1:0-121786 GCF_003854225.1 Burkholderia sp. Bp8986
CCCGCCGACCCGCTAACCCGCCAACCCGCCAACCCGCCAACCCGCCAACCCCGCCGCCCGCGCCGAGCGGCATGCGATCTCCGCAGGGCGCGTTCCAAACCTGCCCGCGGTACCCGCCGACCCGGCCAGTGCAACCCGTCTTTCCCCTCGGCCGCGCACACCGAAGGTTGTCCACGCGCGCCAACTCGCCCTCGATCAGGGAAAACACCGATCCACCGACCACGGGCAACCCCTAGGTTGCGACCTTATAAGTGGCTGATTATATTGAGTAACTTCGAGGTGCAACCAGTCTCTTAATTCGGTTGCACCTTTTTATTGCGTGCCGTAGGATTTCGCGCATCCTCTCACACCACATTGCCGGGCTCGCACCGGCGCACGAACCCACCATGGCAAGCACGACTCTTGGCGTCAAAGTCGACGACCTTCTCCGCTCGCGCCTGAAAGACGCGGCAGCGCGTCTCGAGCGCACTCCCCACTGGCTGATCAAGCAGGCGATCTTCGCGTACCTCGAGCGGATCGAGCACGGCCAGCTGCCGCCCGAACTGTCGGGCAGCAGCGGCGTGACGGAGCTCGCCGACGGCCAGACGCCGGACGGTGACGACGACAACTCGCCGCATCCGTTCCTCGAGTTCGCCCAGAACGTGCAGCCGCAATCGGTGCTGCGCGCGGCGATCACGGCCGCGTATCGCCGCCCCGAACCGGAATGCGTGCCGTTCCTGCTCGGCCAGGCGCGCCTGCCGGCGAACCTGCAGGCCGACGTGCAGACGCTCGCGACGCAGCTCGTCGAGGCGCTGCGCGAGAAGAGCTCGGGCGGCGGCGTCGAAGGGCTGATCCACGAGTTTTCGCTGTCGAGCCAGGAAGGCGTCGCGCTGATGTGTCTGGCCGAAGCGCTGTTGCGGATCCCCGATCGCGCGACCCGCGATGCGCTGATTCGCGACAAGATCAGCAAGGGCGACTGGCGTTCGCACGTCGGCCACGCGCCGTCGCTGTTCGTGAACGCGGCGACCTGGGGGCTGATGATCACCGGCAAGCTCGTGACGACCAACAGCGAAGCGGGCCTGTCGTCGGCGCTCACGCGCCTGATCGGCCGCGGCGGCGAGCCGCTGATCCGCAAGGGCGTGGACATGGCGATGCGCCTGATGGGCGAGCAGTTCGTCACCGGCGAGACGATTTCCGAGGCGCTGGCCAACAGCCGCAAGTACGAAGCGCGCGGCTTCCGCTACTCGTACGACATGCTCGGCGAAGCGGCGACGACGGAAGAGGACGCGCAGCGCTACTACGCGTCGTACGAACAGGCGATCCACGCGATCGGCAAGGCGGCCGGCGGCCGCGGCATCTACGAAGGCCCGGGCATCTCGATCAAGCTGTCGGCGCTGCACGCGCGCTACTCGCGCTCGCAGCAGGACCGCACGATGAGCGAGCTGCTGCCGCGCGTGCGTGCGCTCGCGCTGCTCGCGCGCCGCTACGACATCGGCCTGAACATCGACGCGGAAGAAGCCGACCGTCTCGAGCTGTCGCTCGACCTGCTGGAAGCGCTGTGCTTCGATCCGGAACTCGCGGGCTGGAACGGCATCGGCTTCGTCGTGCAGGGTTACCAGAAGCGTTGCCCGTTCGTGATCGACTACCTGATCGACCTCGCGCGCCGCAGCCGTCACCGCCTGATGATCCGCCTCGTCAAGGGCGCGTACTGGGACACCGAAATCAAGCGCGCGCAGGTCGACGGCCTCGAAGGCTATCCGGTCTACACGCGCAAGATCTACACGGACGTGTCGTATCTCGCGTGCGCGAAGAAACTGCTCGCGGCACCCGACGCCGTCTACCCGCAGTTCGCGACGCACAACGCATACACGCTGGCCGCGATCTATCACCTGGCGGGCCAGAACTACTACCCGGGCCAGTACGAATTCCAGTGCCTGCACGGGATGGGCGAGCCGCTGTACGAGGAAGTCACGGGCCGCGACAAGCTGAACCGTCCGTGCCGCGTGTATGCGCCGGTCGGCACGCATGAAACGCTGCTCGCGTACCTGGTGCGCCGCCTGCTGGAAAACGGCGCGAACACGTCGTTCGTGAACCGCATCGCGGATAAAACCGTGTCGGTGAAGGAACTGGTCGCCGATCCGGTCGACGAGGCGTCGAAGGTCGTGCCGCTCGGCGCGCCGCACGCGAAGATTCCGCTGCCGCGCCACCTGTATGGCGACGAGCGTCCCAACTCGATGGGCCTCGACCTGTCGAACGAACACCGTCTCGCGTCGCTGTCGTCCGCGCTGCTCGCGAGCGCGCATCATCCGTGGCGCGCGGCGCCGATGCTCGCCGACGACGCGCTCGCCGACGCCACGGCGCGCGACGTGCGCAACCCGGCCGATCAGCGCGACATCGTCGGCACGGTCAGCGAGGCGACGGCCGAACACGTGAGCGCGGCGCTCGCGCACGCAGTCGCCGCCGCACCGATCTGGCAGGCGACGCCGGTCGATGCGCGTGCCGACTGCCTGGTGCGCGCGGCCGACCTGCTCGAAGCGCAGATGCACACGCTGATGGGCCTGATCGTGCGCGAAGCCGGCAAGTCGCTGCCGAACGCGATCGCCGAAATCCGCGAAGCGGTCGACTTCCTGCGCTACTACGCGGCGCAGATCCGCGACGAATTCTCGAACGACACGCACCGTCCGCTCGGCCCCGTGGTCTGCATCAGCCCGTGGAACTTCCCGCTCGCGATCTTCATGGGGCAGGTCGCCGCCGCGCTCGCGGCCGGCAACACGGTGCTCGCGAAGCCGGCCGAGCAGACGCCGCTGATCGCGGCCCAGGCCGTGCGCCTGCTGCGCGAGGCCGGCGTGCCGGCCGGCGCGGTGCAGCTGCTGCCGGGCACCGGCGAGACCGTCGGTGCGGCGCTGGTCGCCGATCCGCGCACGCGCGCGGTGATGTTCACCGGCTCGACCGAAGTCGCGCGCCTGATCAACAAGACGCTGTCCGCGCGCCTCGACCCGGACGGCAAGCCGATTCCGCTGATCGCGGAAACGGGCGGCCAGAACGCGATGATCGTCGATTCGTCGGCGCTCGCGGAGCAGGTCGTCGCGGACGTGATGCAGTCGTCGTTCGACTCGGCCGGTCAACGGTGTTCGGCGCTGCGCGTTCTGTGTCTGCAGGACGATGTCGCGGATCGCACGCTGACGATGCTCAAGGGCGCGATGCACGAGCTGGCGCTCGGCAACCCGGACCGCTTGTCGACCGACGTCGGCCCGGTGATCGACGCCGAAGCGAAGCAGACGATCGACACGCACGTCGCGACGATGAAGGACAAGGGCCACACCGTCACGCAGCTGCCGTCGCCGGAAGCCTGCGCGCACGGCACGTTCGTGCCGCCGACGCTGATCGAGATCGGCAGCATCGACGAGCTGAAGCGCGAAGTGTTCGGCCCCGTGCTGCACGTCGTGCGCTATCGCCGCAGCCAGCTCGACAAGCTGCTCGAGCAGATCCGCGCGACGGGTTACGGCCTGACGCTCGGCATCCACACGCGGATCGACGAGACGATCGCGCACGTGATCTCGAACGCGCACGTCGGCAACATCTACGTGAACCGCAACGTGATCGGCGCGGTGGTCGGCGTGCAGCCGTTCGGCGGCGAAGGGCTGTCGGGCACGGGTCCGAAGGCCGGCGGCGCGCTGTACCTGCAGCGCCTGCTCGCGACGCGTCCGTCGGGCCTGCCGCGTTCGCTCGCGCAGACGCTGATCGCGGACGGCGCGGTCGATGGCGAACAGCGCAGCAACCCGGCGACGGCGCTGACCGCGCTGCGCGACTGGCTGATCGAGCAGCGCGAACCGGCGCTGGCCGCCCGCTGCGACGGCTACCTGGCGCAGGTGCCGGCCGGTGCGACCGCGGTGCTGACCGGCCCGACCGGCGAGCGAAACACGTATACACTCGGCCCGCGCGGCACGGTGCTGTGTGTCGCGGCAACGCCGAGCGGTGCGCGCGCGCAGTTCGCGGCGGTGCTGGCGACCGGCAACCGCGCACTGTTCGCCGGTGCCGCGGGCGAGGCGCTGGTGGCCGCGTTGCCGGCTGCGCTGAAGGCGCATGCGGCCGTGCGCAAGCAGGCCGACGCGCCGTTCGACGCGGTGCTATTCGAAGGCGACAGCGACGAGCTGCAGACGCTCGTGAAGGACGTCGCGCAGCGGCCGGGCCCGATCGTGTCGGTGCAGGGCGTGTCGGCGGGCGCGTTCGAGAACGGCGACGCGGAAGACTACGCGCTCGAGCGCCTGCTGACCGAGCGCTCGGTGAGCGTGAATACGGCCGCGGCGGGCGGCAATGCGAATTTGATGACGATCGGCTGACCATCCTTGCCGTTCGGATCAATCAAAGGAAGCGGCAAGGCGATCCCGAAGCCGCTCCATTTACCCTGGTACCAAGGAGAAGCTATGCAACACACGATGAAAAAGCTGGCAGGCGCGACGTTCGTCGCCGTCATGTCGCTGGCGGGGACGGCCCATGCGGATGACGTGAAGATCGGTTACGCAGGGCCGATGACGGGCGCCCAGGCTCACTACGGCAAGGATATGCAGAACGGGATCGCGCTCGCGCTGGAAGACTTCAACGCGACCAGCCCGAAGATCGGCGGCAAGCCGGTGAAGTTCGTGCTCGAGACGCAGGACGACCAGGCTGACCCGCGCACCGGCACGACGGTCGCGCAGAAGCTCGTCGACGACGGCATCAAGGGCATGCTCGGCCACTTCAACTCGGGCACGACGATTCCCGCTTCGCGCATCTACGCGAACGCCGGCATTCCGCAAATCGCGATGGCGACGGCGCCGGAATACACGCAGCAGGGTTACAAGACGACCTTCCGCATGATGACGTCCGACACGCAGCAGGGCTCGGTGGCGGGCACCTTCGCGTCGAAGGATCTCGGCATGAAGAAGATCGCGATCGTCGACGACCGCACGGCCTACGGCCAGGGTCTCGCCGACCAGTTCGAGAAGGCCGCGAAGGCCGGCGGCGCGACGATCGTCGACCGCGAATTCACGAACGACA
This sequence comes from Burkholderia sp. Bp8986, assembly GCF_003854225.1. Lineage (NCBI taxonomy): Bacteria > Pseudomonadati > Pseudomonadota > Betaproteobacteria > Burkholderiales > Burkholderiaceae > Burkholderia > Burkholderia sp. Bp8986. Next base: position 5,017 of record NZ_QTQM01000020.1, read on the forward strand.
AGGCGGTCGACTTCAAGGCGATCCTGACCAAGCTGAAGGCCGCGAAGCCGGACCTCGTCTACTACGGCGGCGCGGATTCGCAGGCAGCGCCGATGGTCAAGCAGATGAAGACGCTCGGCATCACCGCACCGCTGATGAGCGGCGAAATGGTGAAGACGCCGACGTTCCTGAAGATCGCGGGCAACGCGGCCGACGGCACGATCGCATCGCTGGCAGGCCTGCCGCTGGAAGAAATGCCGGGCGGCAAGACCTACGCCGACAAGTACAAGAAGCGCTTCGGCGAAGAAGTGCAGACGTACTCGCCGTACGCGTACGACGGCGCGATGGCGATGCTCAACGCGATGAAGAAGGCCGATTCGACCGATCCGGCGAAGTACCTGCCGGTGCTCGCGAAGACCGACATGGCTGGCGTCACGTCGTCGCACGTCGCGTACGACGCGAAGGGCGACCTGAAGAACGGCGGCATCACGATGTACAAGGTCGAGAAGGGCGAGTGGAAGCCGCTGAAGAGCATCGGCGGCAAGTAAGCATGGCGTGAGCGCGGGCGGGGGCGTCGCAATGCCCCGTCCCGCATCGCGTGCGAAAAAGCCATCGGGCCGTCGGGTCCGGTGGCTTTTTCTTTGGCTTCGGCGTTACTCGCGCTCGCGCCGCGTGCGCAGCAGGAACTTCTGCAGCTTGCCGGTCGGCGTGCGCGGCAGCGTTTCCGCGAACACGAATTCGCGCGGGATCTTGTACGCGGCGAGCCGCTCGCCGCAGAACGCGCGCAGCGCATCCGCATCCGGCGCGGCGCTCGCGCGCAGCACGACGTGCGCGACGACCGTCTCGCCCCATTCCGGATGCGGGACGCCGACGACGGCCGCTTCCGCGATGTCCGGATGCGCGTCGAGCACGTCCTCCACTTCTTTCGAATAGACGTTCTCGCCACCCGTCACGATCATGTCCTTCAGCCGGTCGACGATGAACAGGTAGCCATCCTGATCGATCCGCGCGATGTCGCCGGTGCGATACCAGCCGTCCGGCGCGAACGCGGCGCGCGTCGCGGCCGGGTCGTCGAGATAGCCGAGCATCATGCTGTCGGCCTTCAGCCAGATCTCGCCGGTGTCGCCCGGCAGCGCGTCGGCGCCATTGCTCCGCACGACCCGCAGGTCGACGCCGGGGCCGCCCTGGCGACCGATCGAGCCGGCCTTCGCGATCTGCTCGTCCGGATACAGCGTGGTGCCGGCCGGGCCCGTTTCCGTCATTCCGTACACCTGGAAGAACGCGTGGCTGCGATACGCATGCGCGAGCCGTTCGGCCTGCGCGGCGCCGATCGGGCCGCCGCCGTACAGCCATGCGCGCACGCTCGACAGGTCGAACGCCGCGAAGCGCTCGATCGTGTCGAGCGGCAGCGTATACGACACCGGCGCGCCGAAATACAGCGTCACGCGTTCGCGCTCGACGGCCTGCAGGAAGCGCAGCGGATGGTATTCGCGCAGCAGCACGACGGTGCCGCCTGCGTACAGCGTGCCGCCGAACCAGTTGTTCAGCGGCGACGAATGCCAGATCGGCATCGCCATCAGCGTGCGTTCGTTACGGCCGATGCCGGTCGCGAGCGCCGCCTGCATCGCTGCGAGCGTCACGGTGCGATGGCTGTGCACGCAGCCTTTCGGGCGGCCGGTCGTGCCGGACGTGTAGAGGATCTGCGCGACGTCGCCGTCGGCCGGCTCGATGCCCGCGACGCCGTCCATCGCCGCGCACATCGCGTCGAAGTTCGGCGTGCCGGCGGCGTCGCCTTCGGTGACGAGCCGCCGCACCGGATGGATCACGCGCGCCAGCACCGGCGCGAGCGCCGCGTCGAACAGGAGCACCTTGCTGCCGCTGTGCTCGAGCACGTAGTCGACTTCCGGCGCCTGCAGCTTGTGGTTGATCGGCACGAACGCGGCGCCGAGCCGCCACGCGCCGAACATCAGGTCGACGAACGCGGGCGTGTTCAGGCACATCGCGGCGACGCGGTCGCCGGCCGCGACGCCGAGTGCGCTCAGCACGGCCGCCGCGCGATGCGAGCGCTCGCGCGCGGCGGCGTACGTGATCGCCGTGTCGTCGTGGATCAGGAACGGCTTGTCGGGCGTCGCACGGGCGGCGCGGTCGAGGGCGGCGACGAGGTTCATCATGGCTCCACGCGAGGAGGACGAGCGGGCGTGTCAGGCCGGGTACGCGCGCTGCAGCAGCGCGCCGACGTCGAGCGCGTGCGGGTCGAAGCCGCCCGCGATGCGGCCCCAGTCGGGCGCGGCGAGCCGGGTGGCGACGAATGCGTCGGCGACGAACGCGGGCGCGTCGCGCCGCAGCAGGCACGCCTGCGCGACCAGCGCGAGCCGTTGCGCGAACACCCGGGCCGACGCCTCGAGCGTGTCGGCCGGCGCCGCGAGCATCGCGCGCAGCGTATCGAGCGCCGCGCGGATGCGCGGTTCGCCGGCGCCGAGGTCGGCCAGTTCGGCGAGCAGCGCCGCGGCCGCGTCGGGCTCGCGCGACACCGCGCGCAGCACGTCGAGGCACATCACGTTGCCGGAGCCTTCCCAGATCGAGTTGACCGGCGCTTCGCGGAACAGGCGCGCGATCGGCCCGTCGTCGACGTAGCCGTTGCCGCCGAACACCTCCATCACCTCGCCGGTCAGCTCGACCGCGCGCTTGCAGACCCAGAATTTCGCGGCGGGCGTGACGATCCGCTTCCACGCGCGTTCGCGCGGCGCGTCGTCGCGCTCGAACGCGTCGGCGAGGCGCATTGCGAGCACGAGCGCGGCCTCGCTTTCGAGCGCGAGGTCGGCGAGCACGGTGCGCATCAGCGGCTGCTCGGCGAGCGCGCGGCCGAACGCGTGGCGCCGGCGCGTGTACGCGATCGCCTGCACGACGCCCTGGCGCAGCATCGCGGCGCTGCCGAGCACGCAGTTCAGCCGCGTGTAGGTGGCCATCTCGATGATGGTCGGAATGCCGCGGCCTTCGTCGCCGAGCATGATCCCCCATGCGTCGTTCAGCTCGATTTCGCTGCTCGAATTGCTGCGGTTGCCGATCTTGTTCTTCAGCCGCTGGATCTCGACCGCGTTCTTCGTGCCGTCGGGCCGCCAGCGCGGCACGTAGAAGCATGACGGGCTGCCTGCTTCGGTGCGCGCGACGACCAGGTGCGCGTCGCACATCGGCGCGGAGAAGAACCACTTGTGGCCGCGCAGCCGGTATTCGCCGCCGCGCCCGCCCGCGCCGACCGGGGTCGCCAGCGTCGTGTTCGCGCGCACGTCGGAGCCGCCCTGTTTCTCCGTCATCCCCATGCCGAACCAGATCGAGCGCTTGTCGGCGACCGGCACGTCGCGCGGATCGTAGTCGTCGCTGTACAGCCTGTCGCGCAGCAGGCCCCACAGCGCGGGCTCCTTCTGCAGCACCGGAATCGCGGCCTGCGTCATCGTCGCCGGGCACAGCGTGCCGGCCTCGATCTGGCCGTGCAGGTAGAAGCCGGCCGCGGTCGCGGCCCAGCGGCCGGGGCGCGTGTCGCGGAACGCGAGCGATACGAAGCCTTCGTTGCGGTACATGCCGAGCAGCGTGTGCCAGGCCGGATGGAAGTCGACGTGGTCGATGCGCCGGCCGCGCCGGTCGAACGCGTTCAGTTCCGGCGCGTGGCGGTTCGCTTCGTCGGCGAGCTGTGCGGTGTCGGCGCTGCCGAGCCGCGCGCCGTACGCGTCGAGCCGCGGCACGGCCCAGTCGGCGCCCGCGCGGGCGAGTGCGTCGCGCAGCGCGACGTCGGTGGCGAAGAGGTTATAGTCGACCAGTTCGTCGAACTGGTTCGTGACGTCTTGGGTCGATTCGGTCATCGGGCTGTCTCCGGTCTCGTGCGTCGCGGTCTGCCGGTCAAACGCGTTTCCGCTGAATTTCAGAGTAGCAAATATGCCGCCGCGACATGTTCAGGTTCCGGCGCCGCCCGGCCAGCCGGCGGCGCAACCCGCGCCCGCGCTGCGTCGCCGGCCGCGCCAGTCGCGCGCGCAGGCCACGTCCGACGCGCTCCAGCAGGCCTTCGTTCAGCTTTTGCTCGAGCGCGGCTACGCGAAGGCGACGATTCGCGAGATCGCGGCCGTCGCGGGCGTGAGCGTCGGTACCTTCTACGAATACTTCGGCGACAAGCAGAGCCTCGCCGCGCTGTGCATCCACCGGCGCGTGCTGGCGCTGGCCGACCGGCTGCGCGATGCGGCGCACGGGCTGCGCGGCGCGCCGCGCGCCGAGCTCGCGGCCGCGCTCGCCGACCTGCAGGTCGACGCGATCGGCGCCGACGCCGCGCTGTGGAGCGCGTTTTTCGCGCTGGAGCGGCAGGTGTCGCCGCTCGCCGCGTACCGGCGGCATTACGACGCCTATGTCGCGCTGTGGCGCGACGCGCTCGCGCAGGCCGCCGATCCACCGCCGGCCGCGCGGCTCGACGGGATCGCCCGGATGGCGCATGCGGTCTGCTACGGCGGCGTCTCCCAGGCGCTGCTCACGCTCGGGCCAGCACTGGATCTCGAGGCGTTGCGCGGCGAGTTGCGGGCCGTGCTGAGCGCCTACCTGGCGGCCGCGGGCGCGTGACGCGCGGCGTGGCCGCGCGCGTCCAGGGAGATGCCCGATTCGCATGCATTGCCGGTCACTCGGCCTTGGCGTCGAGCCAAGCGTATGGCCGCTCATGAGAAAAACGCATGGCCGCCATGACGAACTTTCGGTTGTCCGCCGATATTGGCTCGGGCTAAATCATCCCCGATGAGACCGGCCGCGCGCATCGCACGGGCCGGCCCGAAGGACATCAGAAGGAGAACTCATGCGAAGCGCCACCAGGCCCCGTTCGAAACTGCCGGACGTCGGGACGACGATCTTCACGGTGATCGGCCAGCTTGCCGCACAGCACGATGCGCTGAACCTGTCGCAAGGCGCGCCGAATTTCGCGCCGGATCCGGCGCTCGTCGACGGCGTCGCGCGCGCGATGCGCGACGGCCACAACCAGTACGCGCCGATGGCCGGCCTCGCGTCGCTGCGCGAACGGCTCGCGGAGAAGACCGAGGCGCTGTACGGCACGCGCTACGACCCGGGCACCGAGATCACGGTGATCGCGAGCGCGAGCGAGGGGCTCTACGCGGCGATCAGCGCGCTCGTGCATCCGGGCGACGAAGTGATCTATTTCGAGCCGTCGTTCGACAGCTATGCGCCGATCGTGCGGATGCAGGGCGCGACGCCGGTCGCGATCAAGCTGTCGCCCGAACATTTCCGCGTGAACTGGGACGAAGTGGCCGCCGCGATCACGCCGCGCACGCGGATGATCGTCGTCAATACGCCGCACAACCCGACCGCGACCGTGTTCTCCGCCGACGATCTCGAACGGCTCGCGCAGCTCACGCGCGATACCGGCATCGTGGTGCTGTCGGACGAGGTCTACGAGCATGTCGTGTTCGACGGTGCGCAGCACCAGAGCGTCGCGCGTCACCGCGAGCTGGCCGAGCGCAGCGTGATCGTGTCGTCGTTCGGCAAGTCGTTCAACGTGACGGGCTGGCGGGTCGGGCATTGCGTCGCGCCGGCCGAACTGATGGACGAGATTCGCAAGGTGCACCAGTTCATGGTGTTTTCGGCCGATACGCCGATGCAGGTCGCGTTCGCGGAGATCCTCGCGCGGCCGGAAAGCTATCTCGGCCTGTCGGCGTTCTACCAGGCCAAGCGCGACCTGCTGGCGCGCGAGCTGGCCGGGTCGCGCTTCGAGCTGCTGCCGAGCGAAGGCTCGTTCTTCATGCTCGCGCGGTTCCGCCACTTCTCGGACGAGCGCGACAGCGACTTCGTGCTGCGCCTGATCCGCGATGCGCGCGTCGCGACGATTCCGCTGTCGGCGTTCTACACCGACGGCACCGACGCGGGCGTGATCCGCCTCAGTTTCTCGAAGGACGACGCGACGCTGATCGAGGGCGCGCGGCGGTTGCGTTCGCTGTAATCGCGGGCGCGGCCCGCACCCAAGCAGGCGACGTGTACGTCGCACCGAAAGTCACGGACGGGACCGGCGCACGTGCCGAAGCGCGGCGCCGACCGGCCAGCCAGGAGATCACGATGAAGCATGCACACACCCTCAAACTCGCGTTCGCATTCGCGTGCGCGCTCGGCTCCGGCGCGGCATCGGCCGACGGGCAAACGCTGCGTTTCGGCCTCGAGGCGCAATATCCGCCGTTCGAGTCGAAGGCGCCGAACGGCGACCTGCAGGGCTTCGACATCGACGTCGGCAATGCCGTCTGCCAGACCGCGAAGCTGTCGTGCAAGTGGGTCGAGACGTCGTTCGACGGGCTCATTCCCGCGCTGCAGGGCCGCAAGTTCGACGCGATCAACTCGGCGATGAACGCGACCGAGCAGCGGCGCCAGGCGATCGACTTCACGACGATCATCTACCGCGTGCCGACGCAGCTGATCGCGCGCACCGGCAGCGGCCTGCTGCCGACGCCGGAAGCGCTGAAGGGCAAGCGCGTCGGCGTGCTCCAGGCGTCGATCCAGGAAACCTACGCGAAGGCGCACTGGGAGCCGGCCGGCGTGTCGATCGTCGCGTACCAGGACCAGAACCAGGTGTATGCCGACCTCGTGTCGGGCCGCCTCGACGCGACGCTGGTGCTCGCGCCGGCCGGCCAGCGCGGCTTCCTGTCGCGCCCGGACGGCAAGGGCTTCGCGTTCGTCGGCCAGCCGGTGCGCGACGACCGGATTCTCGGCAGCGGGATCGCGTTCGGCCTGCGCAAGGGCGACGACGCGCTGAAGGGGAAGCTCGATGCGGCGATCGACAAGCTGAAGGCGGACGGCACGGTGAAGTCGCTCGGCCAGAAGTACTTCGGCGACATCGACATCTCCACCAAGTAAGCGGACGCGCACGATGCAGAGCCTGGAGACGGCCGCCGCGCGTGGCGGCCACGATGTAGCCGCGCCGGCGGACGACGCGCTCGAGGCGGCGCTAGTCGCCGCGCTGGGTGACACGCTGGTCACGCGGGCGGCCGAGATCGATCCGCGCTACTTCACCGCGTACAACGAGCCGGCCGGCGTGCGGCCGCGTGCGCTGGTGCGGCCGCGCAGCGTCGACGACGTGTCGCGCACGCTCGCGCTGTGCACGCGGCTCGGGCAGCCGGTCGTGCCGCAGGGCGGCCTCACCGGGCTCGCGCGCGGCGCGGTCGCGCTGGGCGGCGAGATCGTGCTGTCGATGGAGCGTTTCGCGGGCGTCGAGTCGATCGACGCGGCGGCGGGCACGATGACGGTGCGCGCCGGGACGCCGCTGCAGACGGTGCAGGAGGCAGCGGACGCGGCGGGCTTCACGTTCGGCGTCGATCTCGGCGCACGCGGTTCGTGCCAGATCGGCGGCATGCTCGCGACCAACGCGGGCGGCACGCGCGCGATCCGCTACGGCATGATGCGCGAGCAGGTGCTCGGCCTGGAAGCCGTGCTCGCCGACGGCACTGTCGTGTCGTCGATGAACCGGATGCTGAAGAACAACGCGGGCTACGACCTGAAGCAGCTGTTCATCGGCAGCGAAGGCACGCTCGGCATCGTCACGCGTGCCGTGCTGCGGCTGCATCCGAAGCTGGCCGCGCCGGCCACCGCGCTCTGTCGCGTGCGCGGCTACGATGCCGTGGTCGGGTTGTGGAACCGTCTGCGCGCACTGCCCGAGCTCGTCAGTTTCGAAGCGATGTGGCCGGCCTTCTACGACTACGTGGCGCGTCATACGCCCGGCGTCGTCGCGCCGTTCGCGGGCGACGGCGGCTTCGCGGTGCTGATCGAGTGCGCGACGAGCGCACCGGGCGGCGATGCGCGCGCGGCGCTGGAAAACGGCCTGGCGGATGCGATCGACGCGGGGCTCGTGGACGATGCGGCGCTGGCGACGTCGGAGCGGCAGGCGCGCGACTTGTGGACGCTGCGCGAGGGCCTCGCAATCGATGCGCTGCCGCATCTGGTGAACTTCGACGTGAGCCTGCCGACGGGCGAACTCGGCCTGTTCGCCGGGCGCTGCGAAGCGGCGTTGCGCGCGGCCTGGCCCGACATCGTGTGCCTGTGCTTCGGCCACGTCGGCGACGGCAACGTGCATGTCGGCGTATCGCTCGACGGCATGCGCGACGCCAACGCCGATGCGATCGATCGCTGCGTCTACACGGTCGTCCGGGACATGGGCGGCTCGGTGTCGGCGGAGCACGGCATCGGCATGCTCAAGCGCGCCTATCTCGCGCACACGCGCAGTGAAGCGGAAATCGGCCTGATGCGGCGCCTGAAGGCCGCGCTCGATCCCGTCGGCGTGCTCAACCCCGGCAAGGTGCTTTGATCGGCGCGCGCCGATGGCTGCGCGTCAGCCGTCGACCCAGCGCAGCGCGCCGATCTTCACGTGTTCGACGACGCTGCGCGCCCAGTCGAGCTCCGCGTTCAGCAGCATGAGCGCATGCTCGTTGTGCAGCAGGAACAGGCGCGGCACCTGGTCGTTCTGCGCGGCGTTGCGCAGCGACTCGAGACGTTCGCGTTCGGCTTCGAGCGCTGCGATGCGGCGCTCGAGTTGCCGGCGTGCATCGTCGGCATCGAGCAGCGGCAGGAACGCGAGGCCGGCGCCGAATGCCGGAAACTCGCGCGCGGGCTCCGCGAGCAGCGCATGCAGCCATGCCTGGCCGGCCGTATGTCCGGCTTCGGTCAGCGTGTACAGCGTGCGCTCGGGAAACGCGCCGTCGCGCTCGGTGTCGTGCACGGCGATCAACCCGTCGCGCAGCAGCCGGTCGATCGTCTGGTACAGGCTCGTGCGCTGCCGCACGTTGACGACTTCGTCGTAGCCGCGCGCCTTCAACTGCTGCAGCATTCCGTATGGATGCATCGGCGTTTCAGTGAGCGTCGCGAGGACCGCGAGTGCGAGCGGAGACGGGCGGCTTGTTGACATGAATAGTTATGTTGTGTCTAGTAAGAATATAACTAGTATCAACTAGACCATCATATTCGACAAGGGTTTCAGCCGAGGTGCGAGCGCTTTGCGGCCGGCGCGACGGTTTCCATCGTCGCGAGACCGTGCACGATTCCACAGTCCTCGACCGAATGTTCGCCGACACACTGGCGGCGCAATTCGGTGAGCTGGTCGCGCAGATGCGTCAGTTCCGCGAGGCGCGCATCGACGTGGCCGATGTGTTCGTCGAGCAGCGCGTTGATCGAATCGCATGGGTCGGCGGGCGTGTCGGTGAGCTGCAGCAGCGCGCGGATTTCGTCGTGCGCCATGTCGAGCGCGCGGCAGTTGCGGATGAAGCGCAGCCGCTCGACGTGCACGTCGGTGTAGTTGCGGTAGTTCGAATCGGTGCGCTCCGCATCCGGCATCAACCCCTCCTTCTCGTAGAAGCGGATCGTTTCGGGCGTGCAGCGGGCCGCCTTGGCCAGTTCGCCGATCTTCATGGCTTTCTCCTTTGCAAGGGTTGACCTTGTAGTGGCTTCAGGGTGTTAACTGTACTCCGTCAAGCCATAGAGGAGGTTGTCATGACCGACGCGCAGCGTACCCACGACCCACGACACCGTCATGCCGGCGGCGCCGAGACCTGCTGCGCCGATGCGCGCGACCCGCAGGCGGCGACCGTTGGCGACGCGGCGTCGGCGGCCGGCGAGCACGCGCACGCGCACGGCGACGCGGCGGCGCGCGACGGGCAGTCGCGTGGATGCGGCCACGACCATGACCACGATCAGGCATCGGCGCACCTCGCCGGGCACGACCACTGTGACCGTGCCGGCCACGCGCACGGCGACGGGCATGGCGATGCGCATGGCCACGCGCACGACGACGGGCACGGGCACGGCGCGGCGTGCTCGCACGACCATGCGGCACACGGCCATGCCACGCATGACCATGCTGATCACGATCACGATCACGATCACGATCACGATCACGACCACGACCACGACCACGCGGCCGGTGCCTGCTGCGCGCCCGCCGCGCTGACGCTCGCACCGCTGCCGGCCGCGCGCGCGACCGCGTCGGGTCATGTGCGCTCCGCGTTCCGGATCATGCAGATGGACTGCCCGACCGAGGAAACGCTGATCCGCAAGAAGCTCGGCGGGATGCAGCAGGTGTCGGCGCTCGAATTCAACCTGATGCAGCGGATGCTGACCGTCGACCACGTGGCCGGTGCGCAGCCTGCGATCGAAAGCGCGATCCGTACGCTCGGGATGACGCCGGAGGCCGCGTCGGCCGACGCGCCGGCAACGCCGGTCGCGCCGCCGCCCGCGAAGCCGTGGTGGCCGCTCGCGGTCGCCGGCGTCGCCGCGATCGCGTCCGAGGCCGTGAGCTGGGCCGGCCTGCCGGTGTGGCTGTCGGCGGTGCTGGCGCTCGCGGCCGTGCTCACGTGCGGGCTGACCACCTACAAGAAAGGCTGGATCGCGGTTCGCAACGGCAACCTGAACATCAACGCGCTGATGAGCATCGCGGTGACGGGCGCGATGGCGATCGGCCAGTGGCCGGAAGCCGCGATGGTGATGGTGCTGTTCACGATCGCCGAGCTGATCGAGGCGAAGTCGCTCGATCGCGCGCGCAATGCGATCCAGGGCCTGATGCAGCTCGCACCGGACACCGCGACCGTGCAGGACATCGACGGCACGTGGCGCACGATCGAGGCCGCGCGGGTCGCGCTCGGCGCGATCGTGCGCGTGAAGCCGGGCGAGCGGATCGGGCTGGACGGCGAAGTGGTCGCGGGCCGCTCGACGGTGAACCAGGCGCCGATCACCGGCGAGAGCCTGCCGGTCGACAAGACGGCAGGCGATGCGGTGTACGCGGGCACGATCAACGAAGCGGGTTCGTTCGACTATCGCGTGACGGCGGTTGCCGCCAACTCGACGCTCGCGCGGATCATCCACGCGGTCGAGGAAGCGCAGGGCGCGAAGGCGCCGACGCAGCGCTTCGTCGACCGGTTCGCACGCGTCTATACGCCGATCGTGTTCGCGGTCGCGCTGCTGGTCGCGGTGGCGCCGCCGCTCGTCATGGGCGGCGCGTGGCACGACTGGATCTACCGCGCGCTGGTGCTGCTCGTGATCGCGTGCCCGTGCGCGCTGGTGATCTCGACGCCGGTGACGATCGTGTCGGGGCTCGCGGCCGCGGCGCGGCGCGGGATTCTCGTGAAGGGCGGCGTGTATCTGGAAGAAGGCCGCAAGCTCGCGTGGCTCGCGCTCGACAAGACCGGCACGATCACGCACGGCAAGCCGGTGCAGACCGATTTCGACCTGCATGCGACGGACGTCGACGCGGCGCGCGTGCGTCATCTCGGCGCGAGCCTCGCGGCGCGCTCCGATCATCCGGTGTCGCAGGCGATCGCCGCGGCGGCGCGCGACGCGCAGACGGCAGCATTCTCCGATGTTGAGGAATTCGAAGCAATCGTCGGGCGTGGCGTGCGCGGCACGATCGACGGCGCGCGCTACTGGCTCGGCAACCACCGGCTCGTCGAGGAGCTCGAACGCTGCTCGCCGGCGCTGGAGGCGAAGCTCGACGCACTCGAGCGGCAGGGCAAGAGCGTCGTGATGCTGGTCGACGACACGCGCGTGCTCGGCATCTTCGCGGTGGCCGACACGATCAAGGACACCAGCCGCGCGGCGATCGCCGACCTGCACGCGCTCGGCATCCGCACCGCGATGCTGACCGGCGATAACCCGCACACCGCGCAGGCAATCGCGCAGCAGGCCGGCATCGACGATGCGCGCGGCAACCAGTTGCCCGAGGACAAGCTCGCGGCGGTCGAGGAATTGTCGGCGGGCGGCGCGGGCGCGGTCGGGATGGTCGGCGACGGGATCAACGACGCGCCGGCGCTCGCGCGCGCCGACATCGGCTTCGCGATGGGCGCGATGGGCACCGACACGGCGATCGAGACGGCCGACGTCGCGCTGATGGACGACGACCTGCGCAAGATTCCCGCGTTCGTGCGGCTGTCGCGCGCGACGCACCGCGTGCTGGTGCAGAACATCGGCTTCGCGCTCGGCGTGAAGATCGTGTTCCTCGGCCTGACGGTCGCCGGGCTCGGCACGATGTGGATGGCCGTGTTCGCCGATGCGGGTGCGAGCCTGATCGTCGTCGGCAACGGCTTGCGGCTGCTGTCGAAGACGGGCGTGTTCGACAGCGCGCGGACGCAGTGACGAGGAGCGGGCGATGAGCTTTCTGAAACGGATCCTGGGCGGCCAGGGAGGCGGTCATGGCGGTGGGCATGGAAGCGGCCACGGTAGCGGCGGGCATCACGGCGGACCGGGCCGGGAAGGTCATGGCGGCCACGATGCGCGCGGCCGCGATCGTCACGGCTGGGGCTGGCAGCTGTCGGCCGACGCGCAGGGCGGCACGGGCAGCAACGTGCCGCTGCGTCAGCTCGCCTGTGCGGGCTGCGGCGCCATCAACGCGGCGGATGCGCGATTCTGCGCGCAGTGCGGTGTAGCGCAGCGGGGCAAGGCGTGCAGCCGCTGCCACGCGGCGCTGGCCGCCGACGCGCGCTTCTGTCCGGGCTGCGGCACGCAGGCCGGGTAAGGCTCGATCGTCGGCCTCGATGCCGGCGTGACGGCCGATCTCCAAGGGCGGCGTGGCGCCTGCAACGGGCGCCGCCGGGCCACGGCGTGCGGGCTCGCTCCGAGCCCCGAGCCCCGAGCCCCGAGCCCCGAGCCCCGAGCCCCGAACCCGGGACCTGCCGCTCAACGCAGCGGCAAATGAATCTCGGTGCGCAGGTCTGCCGGCGCCGCATCCATCGGCGTATTCAGATACAGCTCGAACGGCGGCGCATCGGCGGCATCGCGGCCCGAGTGACGCAGCCAGTCGCCGTACAGCCACTGGTAAGCGGTCTTGAGGTCCGCATACGGCCCGGTATGCAGCAGCACCGCATACTCGCCGCCCGCGATCGTGATGCGCTCGACCGGCGGCGTCGGCTCGACGTCCGGCGCGCCGCCGGCCGGCACGAAGCACGCTTTCGCTCGCAATTGCGCTTCGGGCGTGGTGTCCGGATCGTCGTAGAAGATCCCGATCATCTTTGCGCCGGGGCCGATCAACCCGTGCTGCCCGACCCACGCGCCAATCTGCCCGAACGCGTCGCCGACCTTCAGGTAAGCGCCCGTATGCGCCACCGCGTAACCGCGCAGTTCCGGCTGCCGCCGGATCTCGACTTCATGCTTGAACATGTCCTCCTCTCCTCGCTGTAACGGATAGATCGGCCGGTGAACCCCGGCGCGCCGGTGCTGCGCGGGCGGCACGCCGTAAGCATCCCGAAATGCGCGTGCGAACGCGTGCGTCGAACCGTAGCCGGCGCGCCGGGCGATCGCGTCGAGCGGCAGCGCCGTGCAGACGAGGTCCTCCGATGCGCGCACGATCCGCATCCGCCGCACCGTCAGCACGATCGACTCGCCGTACAGCGCGCGATAGACGCGCTGCCAGTGATATGGCGACAGGCACGCGATGTCGGCGAGCCGGTTCAGGTCGAGCGTGTCGTCGAGGTGCGTGCGGATGTGGTCGTGAACGCGCGCGATGCGTGCTGCATAGCGGGTCCACGCGGGCGTTTCGGCTTTCGTGTCGACGGTCATGCGTGCGTCCCCCGGCAGGAATCGACGTCACGGTAGCACGCCGCCGATTGATAAATCTTGCGGAGATGCGTAGGCCAACAAAATCTGCCCCTTTTTAATTTCGCCGAAATGGGGTCTCGTCCCCGTCGAGATGTGTCTAAAGTTAAAGACGGTGAAATCGGGTGATCGCGTCATTTTTCTCGGGTAAGTTGCTTGGGGCGGCAACGCACGGTTTTCGAAGTACGCAGGTAGTTCGTCGATGTTCAATCGCAACGCCACGTTTTTCGGGAGAAGAAGAAATGGATGCTTCCAGCTTCATCACGTCGCTGCAGACCACGCTAGGCGGATACCTGCCGAAGATTGCCGGCGCGATCGGCATCCTGGTGATCGGCTGGCTGATCGCCGTCGCGGTGCGGGCCGGCGCGCTCCGGCTGCTCAACGCGCTGAAGGTCGATCAGCGGATCAACGAAAGCACCGGCCAGGGCGCGCGCGTCGAGCGGATCATCGCCGGCGGGCTGTTCTGGCTCGTGCTGCTCGTCACCGCGGTGGGCATCTTCAACGTGCTCAACCTGTACGCGGTGTCCAATCCGTTCTCGCTGCTCGTCACCCACATCGTCAACTACCTGCCGAACCTGATCGGCGGCGCGGCGCTGACGCTGATCGCGTGGCTGATCGCGTCGCTCTTGCGCAGCCTCGCGAACCGTGCACTGAAGGCGAGCAAGGTCGACGACAAGCTGTCCGAAAGCGCGGGCATGCAGCCGATGAGCGGCTATCTCGGCGACGTGCTGTTCTGGCTCGTGATCCTGATGTTCCTGCCGGCGATTCTCGCGTCGTTCGCGCTGTCCGGCCTGCTGTCGCCGGTGCAGGGGATGGTCGACAGGCTGCTCGCGATCGTGCCGAACCTGTTCGCGGCCGCGGTGATCGGCTTCGTCGGCTGGGTCGTCGCGCGCGTGCTGCGCGGCCTCGTGACGAACCTGCTGGTTGCCGCAGGCGCCGATCGCCTCACGCAGGGCCTCGACAGCCCGACGCCGGTGCGCGTGTCGAGCCTGATCGGCACCATCGTCTACGTGTTCGTGTTCGTGCCGACGCTGATCTCCGCGCTCGACGCGCTGAAGATCGACGCGATCTCGATTCCCGCCACCAACATGCTGAACCAGTTCCTCGGCGCGGTGCCCGACATCGTCGCGGCGATCGTGATCGTGCTCGTCACGTTCTATTTCGCGCGCTTCGTCGCGTCGCTCGCGCAGAAGCTGCTGGAAGCCGCCGGCGCCGACGGGCTGCCGGCCGTGCTCGGCGTCGAGCGCGTGTTCTCGGGGATCCTGCAGCCGTCGGTGCTGGTCGCGCGGCTGATCGTGTTCTTCGCGATGCTGTTCGCGTCGGTGGAGGCCGCGAACCGGCTCGGCTTCACGCAGGTGCGCGACGTCGTCACGCTGTTCATCGAATTCGGCGGCCATGTGCTGACGGGCGGCGTGATCCTCGTGATCGGCGTGTGGCTCGCGGGCCTCGCGCGCCGCGTGATCGAGCAGGCCGACCGCGAGCACAGCGTGCTGTTCGCACGGATCGCGCAGTTCGCGATCCTCGGCCTGGTGTTCGCGATGGGGCTGCGCGCGATGGGCATCGCGAACGAGATCGTGCAGCTCGCGTTCGGCCTCGTGCTCGGCGCGATCGCGGTGGCGGTCGCGCTGTCGTTCGGCCTCGGCGGCCGCGAGGCGGCCGGCAAGCTGCTCGACCGCTGGTTCAACCAGCGCGGCGGCGGTCAGTAACGCTGGTGACGCGTCGGCCGTCCGGCCGCTTCGCGCGGCCGGACGGTGTGTGTATGACGCTCGTGGAGAGCCGCCCACCGCCCACCGTTGCCGTCAGCGAAACGTCAGCCGTCATCTTTGCCGAATTTCGATAACACGTCGTTTAATGACTCTCTAGCATCGATTCTCAGTCGCGCGGGCCCGCAGGCCGGCGCCTTTCAGGAGAATCCGATGAAAGCAGAGTCGAATGGCCGGCCCGCCGCCGGCGCCAAGTCGTCCGGCCAGCCCGCGCTGCAGCAGACGCTCGGGACCTGGCAACTGTGGGGCATCGCGGTCGGCCTCGTGATTTCAGGCGAATACTTCGGCTGGAGCTACGGCTGGGCGAGCGCCGGCACGCTGGGCTTCGTCGTCACCGCGCTGTTCGTCGCGGCGATGTACACCACCTTCATCTTCAGCTTCACCGAGCTGACGACGTCGATCCCGCACGCGGGCGGCCCGTTCGCGTATGCGCGCCGCGCGTTCGGCCCGGCCGGCGGCTATCTCGCCGGCGCCGCGACGCTCGTCGAGTTCGTGTTCGCGCCGCCCGCGATCGCGCTCGCGATCGGCGCGTACCTGCACGTGCAGTTTCCGGGGCTCGAACCGAAACACGCGGCGATGGGCGCGTATCTCGTGTTCATGGCGCTGAACATCGTCGGCGTTCAGATCGCCGCGACGTTCGAGCTGGTCGTCACGCTGTTCGCGATCTTCGAGCTGCTGGTGTTCATGGGCGTCGTGTCGCCGGGCTTCGCGTGGAGCAACTTCATGAAGGGCGGCTGGTCGGGCGCCGATCATTTCAGCGTCGGCGCATTCCACGGCATGTTCGCCGCGATCCCGTTCGCGATCTGGTTCTTCCTCGCGATCGAAGGCGTCGCGATGGCCGCCGAGGAGGCGAAGAACCCGAAGCGCTCGATCCCGATCGCGTACGTGGCCGGCATCCTGACGCTCGTCACGCTCGCGATCGGCGTGATGGTGTTCGCCGGCGGCGCGGGCGACTGGACCAAGCTCGCGAACATCAACGACCCGCTGCCGCAGGCGATGAAGTACATCGTGGGTGCGAACAGCGGCTGGATGCACATGCTCGTGTGGCTCGGGCTGTTCGGGCTCGTCGCGTCGTTCCACGGGATCATCCTCGGCTATTCGCGCCAGATCTTCGCGCTGGCCCGCGAAGGTTATCTGCCGGAATGGCTCGGCAAGGTGCATCCGCGCTTCAAGACACCGCATCGCGCGATTCTCGCGGGCGGCGTGGTCGGCATCGCCGCGATCTACAGCGACGAGCTGATCCAGTTCGGCGGCCAGACGCTCACCGCGAACATCGTGACGATGTCGGTGTTCGGCGCGATCGTGATGTATATCGTAAGCATGGCGGCGCTGTTCAAGCTGCGCCGCTCGCAGCCGAACCTGGAGCGACCGTTCCGCGCGCCGCTGTACCCGTTCTTCCCGGCGTTCGCGATCGTTGCAGCCCTGATTTGCCTTGCGACGATGGTGTACTTCAACGGGCTGGTGGCGATGGTGTTCATCGCGTTCCTCGCGCTCGGCTACGCGTACTTCCTCGCGACCCGTTCGCAGCGTGCGAGCGCACCGGGCGACGCGCTGCTCGAGGAATGAGGATGGCCGACCCGAACGGCCGTTCGTGACGGCATGCGGCGCGCCCCGTCGAACGGGCGCGCCGTCGGCGTCAGGCGAGGCAAGGACTGGCAAGGAGATTCGAACGATGTCCTACACGGAGACGATCGGTCCGCGCACGTACCGTTTCGCGGACCTGAAGACGCTGCTCGCGAAGGCGAGCCCGCTGCGCTCGGGCGACCAGCTCGCCGGCGTCGCGGCGGCGAGCGAGGAGGAGCGCGTGGCCGCGAAGATCGCGCTCGCGGGCGTGCCGCTGAAGGCGTTCCTGAACGAAGCGCTGATTCCGTACGAACACGACGAGGTCACGCGCCTGATCCTCGACGATCACGACGCGGCCGCGTTCGCGGAGATCTCGCACCTCACCGTCGGCGACTTCCGCAACTGGCTGCTGTCGCCCGCGGCCGACGGCGCCGCGCTCGAGCGGATCGCGCCGGGCCTCACGCCCGAGATGGTCGCGGCCGTGTCGAAGCTGATGCGCAACCAGGACCTGATCGCGGCCGCGCGCAAGCGCCGCGTCGTCACGCGCTTTCGCAACACGGTCGGGCTGGCCGGCCGGATGTCGGTGCGGCTGCAGCCGAACCATCCGACCGACGACGTGAAGGGCATTGCCGCGTCGATGCTCGACGGGCTGATGTACGGCTGCGGCGACGCGATGATCGGCATCAACCCGGCGACCGATAGCCTCGCGGCGATCGTGAAGCTGCTCGCGATGATCGACGGATTCCGCGAACGCTACGGCGTGCCGACGCAGTCGTGCGTGCTCACGCACGTGACCAACACGATCGCGGCGATCGAGAAGGGCGCGCCGGTCGACCTGGTGTTCCAGTCGATCGCGGGCACCGAGAAGGCGAACGCGAGCTTCGGGATCTCGCTCGCGCTGCTCGGCGAGGCGCGCGAGGCCGCGTTGTCGCTCAAGCGCGGCACCGTCGGCAACAACCTGATGTACTTCGAGACGGGGCAAGGCAGCGCGCTGTCGGCGAACGCGCACTTCGGCGTCGACCAGCAGACCTGCGAGGTGCGCGCGTATGCGGTCGCGCGCAAGTTCGATCCGTTCCTCGTGAACACGGTGGTCGGCTTCATCGGGCCCGAATACCTGTACGACGGCAAGCAGATCATCCGCGCGGGGCTCGAGGATCATTTCTGCGGCAAGCTGCTCGGCGTGCCGATGGGCTGCGACATCTGCTACACGAATCACGCGGAAGCCGACCAGGACGACATGGACACGCTGCTGACGCTGCTGGGCGCGGCCGGCATCAACTTCATCATGGGCATCCCGGGCGCGGACGACGTGATGCTGAACTATCAAAGCACGTCGTTTCACGACCAGCTCTACGTGCGCGAGGTGCTCGGCCTGCGCCGCGCGCCCGAGTTCGAGGAATGGCTGGAGACGATGGAGATCGCCGACGCGCACGGCGCGCTGCGTGCCGCGAGCGCGCGCGTGCCGCTGCTCGCGGGCGCGAACGACTGGATGGGGATTTCGGCATGAGCGACGCCGTCGAAAAGAACCCGTGGGCGCAGCTGAAGTCGTTCACGAACGCGCGGATCGCGCTCGGCCGCGCGGGCAGCAGCCTGCCGACCGCGCCGCTGCTCGCGTTCAACCTGTCGCACGCGCAGGCGCGCGACGCGGTGCACCAGCCGCTCGACGCGGACGCGCTGCGCCGCGAGATCGACGCGGCCGGCTTCGCGACGCTCGGCGTGCAGAGCGCGGCGCCCGACCGCCAGCATTACCTGCGCCGGCCCGATCTCGGCCGCAAGCTGTCCGATGACGGACGCGCGCTGCTGGCCGGCTACGGCGCGGCGCTCGACGACGCGCCGGAGGTGGTGTTCGTGGTCGGCGACGGGCTGTCGGCGTTCGCGGCCGCGAAGCAGGCGCTGCCGCTGCTGCAGGCCGTGTGCCCGCGGCTCGAAGCGGACGGCTGGCGGATCGGCCCGGTGGTGGTCGCGACGCAGGCGCGCGTCGCGCTCGGCGACGAGATCGGCGAACTGCTGCGCGCGCAGGTCGTCGCGATGCTGATCGGCGAACGGCCGGGGCTCAGCTCGCCGGACAGCCTCGGCGTGTACCTGACCTGGGCGCCGAAGGTCGGCTGTCACGACGCACTGCGCAACTGCATCTCGAACGTGCGGCCCGAAGGGCTGCCGCATGCCGCGGCCGCGCACAAGCTGCATTACCTGATGACGCACGCGCGCCGGCTCGGCCTCACGGGCGTCGGGTTGAAGGACGACAGCGATGCGCTGTTGCCGCAGGCGGAAGCGGAGCGGATCGGCGCGGATTGATTCGGATCGACCCGGATTGGTGAGGATCGATGGCGCGACCGCGCCGTCCGTCTACTTGTCTACTTGAACAGCCGCTCGCACAGGAAGTCGACGAACACGCGCAGCTTCGGCGACAGCTGCCGGCTCGACGGCCACACGATCGAGAACTGCCCCGGCGCGATCCGGTAGTCGTCGAGCACCGTGACGAGCGCGCCCGTGTCCAGCGCGTCGCGCGCGAGGAAATCGGGCATGTAGCCGATGCCGAGCCCCGCCATCACCGCGCCGCGCAGCGCTTCCATGTTGTTGCAGGTCATCGCGGTGCGCAGCTTCAGCGGCGTGCCGTCGTCGGCGGCGGGCGCCCAGTCCTGCAGCTTGCCGGTGGTCGGGAAACAGTAGCGCACGCAATCGTGCGCTTCGAGATCGCGCGGCGCCCGCGGCGTGCCGGCCTGCGCGAGATACGCGGGCGTTGCGCACAGCACGAACGCGAACGGGCCGAGCCGCCGCGACATCAGGCTCGAATCCGACAGCGGGCCGCTGCGGATCACCGCGTCGAAGCCGCCTTCGACGACATCGACCATCCGGTCGTTGAAATCCAGGTCGAGCTCGACGTCCGGATAGCGCTGCCTGAATTCGGGTAGCACCGGCAGCAGGAACCGGTAGCCGATCACCGGCAGGCTCACGCGCAGCTTGCCGCGCGGGCGCTGCGCGGCGGCCGTCACGGTCGCCTCCGCATCGCGAAAATCCTCGAGGATCCGCTGGCAGCGTTCGTAGAAATGGCGCCCTTCGTCGGTCAGCGTGACGCGCCGCGTCGTGCGGTTGAACAGGCGCACGCCGAGCGACTGCTCGAGCCGCGCGATCGTTTTGCCGACGGCGGACGCCGAGATGCCGAGCGCGCGGCCGGCCGCGACGAAGCTGAGCGCTTCGGCGGTGCGGACGAAGGCGGCGATGCCGTTCAGGTTTTCCATCGACGTAGGCGGGCGAGCGGATGCGATGCGGTGAATTGAGGAATTTTAGTCCGTTATATACGGAGCAACGCATTGTTTTTCGGTGATTGAATCGAAATTATCCTTGATCGCGCTTGAGGCGCATCCGCGCCGGCTTTTCGAGGAGCAATGATGGATCACCCGTTTTCAGCCGATTCAGCCACATCGGCACGCCGGCGCGCGTGGGTGCTGGCCGCCGTCTGCATGGCCGCCGTCGCGCTGCCGCTGTCGTTTTCGGGCGGCGCGGTCGCGACGCCCGCGATCGGCCGCGACCTGCACGGCGGCCCGGTCGCGATGAACTGGATCACCAACGCGTTCATGCTCGCGTTCGGCAGTTTCCTGATGGCGGCGGGCGCGCTGGCCGACCAGTTCGGCCGCAAGCGCGTGTTCGCGATTGGCGTCGGCGGCTTCACGCTGATGTCGGTTGCGCTCGCGTTCGCGCCGTCGATGCTCGCGGTCGACCTGCTGCGCGGCGCGCAAGGGCTCGCGGCGGCCGCGGCGCTCGCGGGCGGCACGGCCGCGCTGGCGCAGGAGTTCGACGGCGCGGCGCGCACGCGTGCGTTCAGCCTGCTCGGCACGACCTTCGGCATCGGGCTCGCGTTCGGGCCGGTGCTCGCCGGCTCGCTGATCGCGCACGGTGGCTGGCGCGCGATCTTCGTCACGGGCGCGGCGGCCGGCACGCTGTCGCTCGGGTTCGGGCTGCCACGCATGCACGAGTCGCGCGATCCGCACGCGACGGGGCTCGACTGGCCCGGCACCGCAGCGTTCACCGCCGCGCTCACGCTGTTCACGTTCGGCGTGATCGAGGCACCCGCGCGCGGCTGGACGCATCCGCTCGTCGTTGTGCTGCTGGCGGGCGCGGCGCTCGGCGCGTGCGCATTCGTCGCGATCGAGACGCGCGTCGCGCGGCCGATGCTCGACCTCTCGCTGTTCCGGATTCCGCGCTTCGTCGGCGTGCAGGTGCTGCCGGTGTCGACCTGCTGCTGTTACATCGTGCTGCTCGTCGTGCTGCCGCTGCGCTTCATCGGCATCGACGGTTTCAGCGAAATCGACGCGGGCTGGCTGATGCTCGCGATCTCCGCGCCGATGCTCGTCGTGCCGCTCGTCGCGGCGACGCTCACGCGCTGGCTGTCGGCCGGCGTGATCTCGGGGCTCGGGCTCCTGCTCGCGGCGGCGGGCCTCGTATGGCTGGGCGTCGCGCTGCGCGGCGGCGCGGGGCCGGCGGCGATCGCGCCGATGCTCGCGATCGGCATCGGGGCCGGCATGCCGTGGGGGCTGATGGACGGGCTGTCGGTCAGCGTCGTGCCGAAGGAGCGCGCGGGGATGGCGACCGGGATCTTCAGCACGACGCGCGTGGCGGGCGAAGGGATCGCGTTAGCGATCGCCGGCGCGGTGCTGGCGACCCTCGCGCACGCCGATTTGCGGCAGGCGGCGACGGGAACATCCGACGCGACGCTGCGGGCGGCCGCGCGCCTCGCGACCGGCGATCTCGCCGGTGCGGCGGCCGGGTTGCCGGGCGTCGGTCGTGCGGCGCTGCTCGCGAGCTATGTGCATGCATTCGATCGGCTGCTGATCGGGCTCGCGGTCGTCACGGTGCTGTGTGCGGTGGTGGTGTTCGCGTTTCTCGGTGCACGGCCTGCAGTGGCGGAAGCGCGCGGCGATGACGGCGAACAGGCGCATACCGACGCGCGGGCGCGTCGCCGGACCGAACCGGCTTGCGTGGAAGCAAGCGGGCGGTGAGTGTGCGGTGAGCGGGGCGTCGTCGGGGGCGTGCAGGTCGACAATCGCGGACCGCGCGCCCGGGCATTTTGCGATGGCGCGAATCCGCGTACCGACGATCGGCCCCGCGCGAATGACCGTAGAGCGTTGCGTCGCCGGGCACACGTTCATCGGGAACGGCGCCGGCGCGCTCCTGCACCGACGACTCACCCGGCGCGTCACGTTTGCGCAAGCGGCCGCAGCGCCTCATCGGCCCATGCGCGCCCGCCTTGCCGCGACGGCGGCATGGTGCGGCAACTCACGCCAGCACGAGCGGCCGCAGCGCCTCACCGGCCCAGGCACGCGCGCCTTGCCGCAACGACGGCATGGTGCGGCGCCTCACGCCAGCACGAGCGGCGGCAATTCCGCATCGGCCCGCGCGTGCGCGCTTTCCACGTCAACGACCACATAACGCAGCGCATCCGGCCACAGCTGCGCGCGGCTTCCCGCCTCTTCGTCGATCGTCGCGCGCCCCTGCACGAGCCACGTCGTCTGCCGGACGAAATCGACGAACAGCAGCGCGATCGCCGGATTCACGAGCAGGTTGCCGATCGTGTTGAACAGGTTGTTGCCCGCGAAGTCGGGCAGCACGAGCGTGCGGCGATCGGGCAGGTCGACGAGCGGGGCGAACGAACCATCCGCGCGCGGCTGCCGGCCGCGATACGAGCAGTCGGCGTCGCCCGCCGCGTTCGCGGTCGCGACGATCAGGAATGCCTGTTCATGGATGAACGCGACGACATCGTCGCTCAAGGGGCCCGGTTGGTTCATGGTTCGGTCGGCGCGTGGCCGATGCGTGCGGATCCGCGTTCCGCACGCAAGCGACATGCCATGCGGCGAGCGTGACGCGCAGCGGTGCGTGCGCAGCTGCGCTGTGAAAAATCCGAACACCCGTCGTACCCGCTGTGCCGTCCCGGTGTTCAGAATCGGGACACTCGTGTTCGGTGCGCCGGCATCGCCCCCGGCGGGCGCCCGGACGCACCGCTCCTGTTCCGTTCTCGCCCGGTTTGGCACGCATGTTGCGTAAACCGTGCAGCGCGATCCAACCGGCGCTGCATTCACACAAGCACGATGAACAGGAGACATGTATGAACCCGTTTGACCTGAAACAACTGGGCCTCGACGTCGAATACCCGTACCGTCAGCAGTACGACAACTACATCGGCGGCAAGTGGGTTCCGCCGGTGAAGGGCGAGTATTTCGAGAACGTGTCGCCGATCAACGGCAAGCCGTTCTGCCGCGTGCCGCGTTCCAGCGCCGACGACATCGAGGTCGCACTCGATGCCGCGCACGCCGCGCGCCGCAAGTGGGGCAAGACGTCGGTCACCGAGCGCGCGAACCTGCTGCTCGCCGCCGCCGACCGGATGGAAAAGAACCTGAAGCTGCTCGCGGTGGCCGAGACGATCGACAACGGCAAGCCGCTGCGCGAGACGATGGCGGCCGACCTGCCGCTCGCGATCGACCACTTCCGCTATTTCGCGGGCTGCATCCGCGCGCAGGAAGGCGGCATCTCCGAGATCGACGACAACACCGTCGCGTATCACTTCCACGAGCCGCTCGGCGTCGTCGGCCAGATCATCCCGTGGAACTTCCCGCTGCTGATGGCCGCGTGGAAGCTCGCACCGGCGCTCGCGGCCGGCTGCTGCGTGGTGATGAAGCCGGCCGAGCAGACGCCCGCGTCGGTGCTGGTGCTGATGGAGCTGATCGGCGACCTGTTCCCGGCCGGCACGATCAACATCGTCAGCGGCTTCGGCAAGGAAGCGGGCGAGGCGCTCGCGACCAGCAAGCGGATCGCGAAGATCGCGTTCACCGGTTCCACGCCGGTCGGCAAGCACATCCTGCGCGCGGCGGCCGAGAGCCTGATCCCGTCGACGGTCGAACTGGGCGGCAAGAGCCCGAACATCTTCTTCGCCGACGTGCTCGACCAGGACGACGCGTTCCTCGACAAGGCGCTCGAAGGCCTCGCGATGTTCGCGCTCAACCAGGGCGAAGTGTGCACGTGCCCGTCGCGGATCCTGATCCAGGAATCGATCTACGAACGCTTCATCGAGAAGGCCGTCGCGCGCGTCGAGCGCATCAAGGGCGGCCACCCGCTCGACCTGCAGACGATGATCGGCGCGCAGGCGTCGCAGCAGCAGCTCGACAAGATCCTGTCGTACATCGACATCGGCCGCGACGAAGGCGCGCAATGCCTGACGGGCGGCGAGCGCACGGCACCGGCCGCCGACCTCGGCACGGGCTATTACGTGAAGCCGACGATGCTGTTCGGCAACAACAAGATGCGCGTGTTCCAGGAAGAGATCTTCGGGCCGGTCGCGTCGGTGATGACGTTCAAGGACGAGCAGGAGGCGATCGAACTCGCGAACGACACGTTCTACGGGCTCGGCGCGGGCGTGTGGACGCGCAACGGCACGCGTGCGTACCGGATGGGCCGCGAGGTCGAGGCCGGCCGCGTGTGGACCAACTGCTACCACCTGTACCCGGCGCACGCGGCGTTCGGCGGCTACAAGCAGTCCGGCATCGGCCGCGAGACGCACAAGATGGCGCTGTCGAACTATCAGCAGACGAAGTGCCTGCTGGTCAGCTACCAGGCCGAGGCGCTCGGGTTCTTCTGATCGCCGCAGCAGGGGGCGAAGTGCCGGGGCCGGCCGGGCGGCAGCGCGACGCTGCCCGGTACGGCGGCCGGTGCCGGACGGCGGCGACGCGTCCGGTGCCGGCTTGCCGTGGAAGGTGCGGCGGTCGGGCGCTGGCTGTCCAGCCTTCGGCCGTCGGGCGGCGTCCGCGGCGAGGCGGCAATGCGCTGGCGCCGGTTCGTCCGGCACTTCGCCGTTTTCGTGTTCCGACCTTCGATACGGGCGTCGGCATTCGCACCGGCCGGTGCGCGTTCGCGCCCGTATCGTGCCCGTATCGCACCCCGATGGCCCCGACGGAAACCAGCATGTCAGAACTGCCCGGATCCTATCCGCGTCACCCGGTGTTTCACGCGGGCGAGCTCGACGCGCATCACCGCTTCGGCGTCGCCGACGAAGCCGAGCGGATGAGCGACGTCGTGACGACGCGGCTGAGCATCGGTGTGCGCCAGTTCGTCGAATCGCAGCCGTTCATGTTCGTCGGCACGACGAGCGGCGGCCCGGCCCCGTCGCGCATGACCTGCGACATCGTGCAGGGCATGCGCGACGCGAACGGCGATCTATGGCCGGTCGTGCGCGTGATCGACACGAAGACGCTGCGCTTCGCGCTGCCGGCGCACGGCGGCCACCGGCTCGATGCGCTGGCGTGCGACGGCTGCGGCGTCGGGCTGCTGTTCATCGATTTCGTGCGCGGCATCCGCTATCGGATCAACGGCCGCGCGACGTTGCGCACCGATCTGCCGGAAGCGGACGCGGCGCCCTGGCCGGCGGGCAGTCCGATCGTCGAACTGGCGGTCGCGCAGGCGTACGGCAACTGCGGCACGCGGGTCGTGCGGTTGCGGCCGGGCGCGTAGCGCGTCGCCGGGCGGCCGGCGGCACGCATGCCGCACCCGCGCGGTGCGCGGCATGCCGCCTCCGGGTGCGCCCGCATGGCGCGCATCGGCCGCACGGCGTTGAATGACGGGCTTGTCGCCGGACAACGCGGATCGGCACGGGACTTGCGTGTTGGACGTGGTCCCGGGCGGGTGAGGAGAACATGATGGGTCAACGAGTGGAGTGCATGGCCGAGCCGACGGCCGAGGACACGCGGTGCAGCGCGCAGGGCGACGACGCGCTGGCCGGCCAGGCCGTGGTCAGCGTCGCGCACGACGCCGACGAGCAGGCGCGCAACCTGATCGGCTGGCGGCAGACCTACGACCAGCTCGCGGCCGGCCGCTTCGTCGGCACGCTGACCGAGCTGCCGCTCGACACGATGAAGCTGTTTCGCGAATCGACCAGCCACCTGCTGCGGCAGGCGTGCGAGGTGCGCGGCGACGCGTACTGGTTCGGCATCCCGCTGACGAGCGACGGCACCGCGCGGGTCGATGCGTGCCGCATCGGCCCCGGCGCGCTCGCGTTCCGGCCCGGCAACGTCGAATTCGAATTGCTGACACCCGCGCAGTTCTCGATCTATGGCGTGGTCGTGCGCGGCGACGTGCTGCGCCGCTACGCGGAGGAAGTCGAACACCGTGCGCTCGACGAGCGGCTGTTCGCGCAGCGCGTGATCCAGATCGGCGATATGCGGCTCGCGCGCCTGTGTGCGCTGCTCGGCGGCCGCCTCGACGGCGCGGCGGCCGCGGGCGGGCCGCTGCCCGACGCACAGCGCGACGACCTGCAGGCCGAGGTGCTGGCCGCGCTGTTCGACGCGTGTGCGCAACCGGTTGACGACGGCGCGGGCGGCGCCCCGTCGACACGGCGCTGGATCGTCGAGCAGGCGCGCGAGTACGTGCTCGCACACCGCACGCGCCCGGTCGGCGTGCCCGAGCTGTGCGAGCAGTTGCACGTGAGCCGGCGCACGCTGCAGTACTGTTTCCAGGACGTGCTCGGCATGGCGCCAGCGACCTATCTGCGCACGCTGCGGCTGAACGGCGCGCGGCGCGACCTGTGCGGGCGGGCGGCCGGTTCGGTGCAGGACGTTGCGGAGGCGTGGGGCTTCTGGCACCTGAGCCAGTTCGCGACCGACTATCGGCGGCTGTTCGGCAAGCGGCCGTCGGAGACGCTGCGCGAGCGGGCGGTGACGGTGGCGGCCGGGTGAGGCGGGCGGCGGCGCGCGGATGCCGCGGTGCGTCCGGTCATCCGGGCGACTCCCTTTTCTCCATCCCTATCCGGCGGTAGCCGCCGCTTCGCGCGGCGCAGGCCACGGCAAGGCATCCCAGTCGATCGCCCGGTAAGCGGCTTCGACCGCCGCGAGGTCGTCCGGCCGCTCGCTGCGATGCAGCCCGTGCAATGCGTCCGGCACATCGAGCGCGACCGGTACGCAGTGCGGATAGTCGCGCACGCGCAGCGCCGGGCCGATCGTCGTGAAACAGCCGAGCGTCGGCACGTCGAAACCGTCGGCGAGATGCAGCGCGGCCGTGTCGGGCGCGAACAGCACGCTCGCCCCCCTGACCCAGGCAATGAAGCGCGCGGTATCGGCCGCGTCGCGGCTCACGTCGACATAGGCCGGATGCGCGACGGGGCCGAAGCCGACCACCGGCAGCCCGTAACGCCGCGCGAGCCGCTCCACGAAAGCCGCGCGCAGCGCCGGCGGCACGCTGCGCACCGCGGTGCTCGCGCTCGGGCAGAACAGCACGTACGGCCGCCGCCATTCGGCCGGCAGGGCGGGCAGGGGCAGCCGCGCGAGCCAGCGATTGCGCTTCGCGGTGGCCGGCACCGTGGCCGGGTCCGTGCCGAGCGCGTCGAGGAAGAAGTCGATCATCGGTTGTCGCGCGAAAGCGGGCCAGTACAGGTGATTGCCGAGATCGATGCGCGGCGCGTGCTCGGGCAGTGCGTCGGCGGCGCACGGCAGCGCACGCGACGGCGCGACGACGTCGGCGGCGAGCGCATACAGCGCGTCGACGTAGCGCGGCGCGCGGGCCGGCCGGTAGAGCGTGAAGCGCAGGCCGGGATGCATCGCGCGCAGCGCGGCGAGCGCGGTCAGCCCGATCACCGAGTCGCCGAGCGCGACGCCCATTCCGTTGATCACGTACACGTCCGCCGTGCGGCCGTAGTCGAGCCGGAACGGCCGGTGGGCGGCGTGCAGCAGGCCGAGCGCCGGTGCGGCCGGCACGTGATCCTCCGCGGGGCCGCTGCCGTGCTCGAGGTCGTAGGGGGCGACGAGCGTGCCGTCGGGCGCGAGCAGCGTGCCCGGGTGCGTCAGCGCGTGGTCGCGCGACAGCGCGAGGCCGGCCGGCGCGGCGCGCATTTCCATGATCACGCGCCGCGTGCGCGGCGGCCCTGCTCGCGGATCTGCTCGAGCGTCGCGGCCGGCGTGCTGGCGTCCTGCGGGATGCGGATCTCGATCAGCGCCGGCAGCCCGCAGGTCAGTGCGCGCTCCAGTGCCGGCGCGAAGTCGGCGGTGCGCTCGACCGTCTCGCCATGCGCGCCGAACGCGCGCGCATACGCGGCGAAATCGGGGTTCGTGAGCCCGGTGCCGTGCACGCGCCCCGGATAGTTGCGCTCCTGATGCATGCGGATCGTGCCGAAATGCCCGTTGTTGACGACGATGGCGACGATGTTCAGCCCGTACTGCATCGCGGTCGCGAGTTCGTTGCCGGCCATCATGAAGCAGCCGTCGCCGGCGAGCGCGACGACGGCCCGCGACGGATACAGCGACTTCGCGGCGAGCGCCGCGGGCAGCCCGTAGCCCATCGCGCCGCTGGTCGGCGCGAGCTGCGAGCGAAAGTGCCGGTACGCGAAGTGGCGATGCAGCCAGATCGCGTAGTTGCCGGCGCCGTTGGTCAGGATCGCGTCGTGCGGCAGGCGCTCGCGCAACTGCACCATCACGTCGCCGAGTTGGACGTCGCCGGGCATCGGCAGCGGCGCGTGCCATTCGTGGTACGCGCGGTGCGCGTCGGCAGCCGTGCCGGCCCACACGGGGCGCGCCGGCGGTTCGAGCGCCGCGAGCGGCGCCGCGATTTCCGGCATCCCGGACACGATCGGCAGGTCGGCCGCATACACGCGGCCGAGCTCGTCCGCGCCCTGGTGCACGTGGATCAGTGTCTGGCGCGTCTTCGGGATGTCGAGCAGCGTGTAGCCGCCCGTCGTCGCTTCGCCGAGACGCGGGCCGAGCACCAGCAGCAGGTCGGCGTCGCGGATCCGCTTGGCGAGCGCGGGATTGATCCCGAGGCCGACGTCGCCCGCGTAGTTCGGGTGCGCGTTGTCGAAGGTGTCCTGGAAGCGGAACGCGCACGCGACCGGCAGTTGCCAGCGCTCGACGAAGGTGCGCAGGTTCGCGCATGCGTCGGGCGTCCAGCCGCTGCCGCCGACGATCGCGAACGGCCGCTCGGCGCGCGCGAGCCGTTCGCGCAGCTCGTCGACCTGCGCGGCCGACGGCGACGCCGCGACGCGTTTCGCGGCCGGCACGACGGGCTGCGGCGCGCACGCGTCGGACAGCACGTCCTCGGGCAGCGCGAGCACGACCGGGCCGGGCCGGCCGGACGTCGCGACGTGGAAGGCATGGCTCAGATATTCGGGAATGCGGCGCGGGTCGTCGATCTGCGCGACCCATTTCGCCATCTGGCCGAACATCCGGCGGTAGTCGATTTCCTGGAAGGCTTCGCGGTCGAGGTGCTCGCGCGCGCACTGGCCGACGAACAGGATCATCGGCGTCGAATCCTGGAATGCGGTGTGCACGCCGATCGACGCGTGGGTCGCGCCGGGCCCGCGCGTGACGAACGCGATGCCGGGGCGGCCGGTCAGCTTGCCGACCGCTTCCGCCATGTTCGCGGCCGCCGCTTCGTGGCGGCAGACGACCGTCTGGATCCGCGCGGTGTCGTCCGCCAGCGCATCGAGTACGGCGAGAAAGCTCTCGCCCGGCACGCAGAACACGCGTTCGACGTGATTGGCGAGCAACGCATCGACGAGCAGTCGCGCGCCGGTGGTGGCGCGCGGCTCGAGATCCTTGGAATGCGACATGGGCTGCCGTCTCCCTGGGTAGCGGGATGTACAGATTACGCCTGTTGTCGGGGCGCCGGCACGCTGGCCGATGAAAAGTGTCGGAACGCGGGGAGCTCGGGGGCGTGGATGTTGCACGCGACGTGCGGGTGTTTCGCCGCTTTGAAACGCTGGTCGGCTTTCTGCGCGACATCGGCATCAGCCGTTTCGATGTGGATGCGTCGGAGTTCGACCCGGATGCGGCCGGTCGGGCGACCCGGCCCGATCGGGCGGCCGCGATGAGGGCGGCACACGAGGCGGCGGCCCACGATCGCTGGTTTCGCGAGCAGGTGCAGCAGGCGCTGGACGACCCGCGCGCGTCGATTCCCGACGCGGAGGTGAGCGCCGACTTCGCGTCGCGCCGTGCGGCGCTGCGTGAACGGCTCGCGGGCAGGCGAGGGGATGCTTCTTGACCTTCGCGCTGCACTGGAATCCGAAGGCGTACGAGGATCGCGCCGCGATCATGGACTACATCGGCGAGGACGACCCGCAGGCCGCAATCGAACTCGACGAACCGCTGGAACAAAGGGCCGCCACGTTGCCGGCCCGTGCAGAGCTGTATCGGCAAGGGCGAGTGGCAGGCACGCGCGAACTGGTGGTCGCGCCGAACCACGTGCTCGTGTATCGCATCAGACCGGCTGAGGGGATCGTCGAGATCCTCCGCGTGCTGCATGCGCGACGGCAGTGGCCGTGATGCCCGATATCCGCAAGTCGGCGTCGAGCAGCGGAAGAAGGATCATCTCGACAAGCTGATCGCCGCGCATGCGGTGTCGCTCGACGTCGCGCTCGTGACCAACAACGAGCGGGATTTCGTCAGCTATCCGGGATTGCGGCTGGAGAACTGGCTGAACGATTGATGGCGGTGATGGTGTCCGACGGTCATGCGTGATATCGATCCACCCGCATGACCGCCGGACCCTGCATCAGCACTCGACGATATTCACCGCCAGCCCGCCGCGCGACGTTTCCTTGTATTTCGTCTTCATGTCGGCGCCCGTCTCGCGCATCGTCTTGATCACCGAGTCGAGCGACACGTAGTGCGAGCCGTCGCCGCGCAGCGCCATGCGCGCCGCGTTGACCGCCTTCACCGACGCCATCGCGTTGCGCTCGATGCACGGGATCTGCACCATCCCGCCGACCGGGTCGCAGGTGAGGCCGAGGTTGTGCTCCATCCCGATCTCGGCCGCGTTCTCGACCTGGCGCGGCGTGCCGCCGAGCACGGCCGCGAGCGCGCCGGCCGCCATCGAGCACGCGACGCCCACTTCGCCCTGGCAGCCCACTTCCGCACCCGAAATCGACGCGTTGAGCTTGTACAGGATGCCGATCGCGGCGGCGGTCAGCAGGAAGTCGATCACGCCCTGTTCGTTCGCGCCCGGCGTGAAGCGCGTGTAGTAGTGCAGCACGGCCGGGATGATGCCGGCCGCGCCGTTGGTCGGCGCGGTGACGACGCGGCCGCCGGCCGCGTTTTCCTCGTTGACCGCGATCGCATACAGGTTGATCCAGTCGACCATCGACAGCGGATCCTGCAGCGCGCGCTCCGGATGGCCGGTCAGCGCACGATACAGCTGCGGCGCACGGCGCTTGACCTGGAACGGGCCGGGCAGGTTGCCGTCGGCTTCCGGGTTGCCGATCCCGCAGCCGCGCGACACGCACGACTGCATCACGGCCCAGATCTTCAGCAGCCCGTCGCGCGTCTCTTCCTCGGTGTGCCACGCGCGCTCGTTTTCCCACATCAGCTGCGCGATCGACTTGCCGGTCGACTCGGTCAGCGCGAGCAGCTCGGCGCCGGTGCGGAACGGATGCGTCATCTGCTCGGCCGCGCTCAGCACCTTCGTGTTCGGCGCACCGGCCGTCACGACGAAGCCGCCGCCGACGGACAGGTAGGTGCGCTCGACCAGCACGTCGCCGTTCGCGTCGGACGCGCGCAGCTTCATGCCGTTCGGGTGTTCGGGCAGCGCCTGCCGGTAGAACGCGATGTTCTCCTTCAGCACGAACGGCACCGGATGCGTGCCGAGCAGCGCGAGCTTCTTCGATTTGCGGACATCTTCCAGACGCGCGTCGATCGTCTCGGGATCGACGGTGTCGGGCGCGTCGCCGAGCAGGCCGAGCATCACGCCGCGGTCGGTGCCGTGGCCCTTGCCGGTCGCGCCGAGCGAGCCGTACAGCTCGACCTTCACACTGGCCGTCGCGTCGAGCATCCCGTCTCGCTCGAGGCCCTGCACGAACATCAGCGCCGCGCGCATCGGTCCGACCGTATGCGAACTGGACGGGCCGATGCCGATCTTGAAGAGGTCAAACACGCTGACTGCCATCTTGATACCTGCCTTGCTTTAAGAATAATGCTAGCGCGCCTGCAATGGCAGGCACGCGGCGAGCCATGCGGGCGGCATGGGGGAGAGTTGCCGCGCGACGCGCGCATAGCGCCCGTCGAGACGCGCGGCCAGATGAAAGAGTTCGGTGGCGTTTTTCGGGTCCCACTGCCCCGTATAACCCGGCAAGCCGGCCTCGCGGCGCTTCGCGTCGAACGGCACCGGCGAATTCACGAATTCCTCGTGCGTTTTCTCGCCGAGCGCGTACGGCACGAGCCAGTCGAGCGCGGCCGCGAGCGTCGCGCCGTTCGCGCCGCGCTCGCGCAGCCAGTTGCGGTTGAAGCGGCGCGCGGCGAGCGCGGCCGTCACCAGCGGTTGCAAGTCGTACACCGCGTAATGCAGCGCATCGCGTTCCTCGAAATCCCAGGTCTTGCCGTCCGGGCCGATGTTGTCGGCGAGATGCTCGACGAACAGCCGCTGCGCGGCGTTCATCATCTTGCGGTCGCCGAGCGTGAACGCGGACAGCGCGATCAGCTTGATCCGGTGGCTCTGCCAGTTGTTGCGCCAGGTGCCGGCGAGCGGGCGCTTCTGTGCGTCGATCTGCGCGACGTAACCGGCGCCGAGCTTCGCGATGAACGCCGCCGTCGCGTTACGCGTCTTGACCGGCAGCGCGCTCGCCGTCATGTCGTACGCGATGATCAGGCTGTCGAAGCGCGTCTCGTCGATCGGGTTGAAGCCCGGCTGATAGGTCGACACCCACGCGGACAGGAAGCGGTCGACGAGCTGCAGGTAGCGCGGCGCATTGGTCACGCGCCACGCGAGCGCGGCATCGCGCATCAGCTCCATGTCCTTCAGCGCATCGACGCTCTGGTCGTAGATGCCTTCGTGCGGCAGCGTGCCCTCGGTGTGCACGCGCGCCATTGCCTTCGGCTGCTCGCCGATGCGCGCGTCGACGCTGCGGATCAGTGCCTGCACGCCCGGCTCGGCCTGCGTCGTCTCGCTCGCCTGCAACGCGGGCGCCGCGCAGAAATTCATCGCCGCGCGCGCGCTGCCGGCCGTGCCGAGGCCGGCGGCCAACGACAGCGACGCGACGAGCAGCGGCACGACGCGGCGCGTGCGCGGCCGCTCCTGCGTGGCACCCTGGCCCGGAAACATCGGACGCACCATGCGGAACTCCTTGATTGGCTGGATCGCGTGTGATGTTAGCCGGATTGGCGGGCAAGCGTGAATCGATCGGGCAGGCAGCGGACGCAAAAACCGCACGCAACCGAGGGTTGCGTGCGGTGTGGTCACGGCCGGACTCCGGAGCGCGGGCAGCGTTATGCGTAGTCCGACACCGGCACGCACGAGCAGAACAGGTTGCGGTCGCCGTAGGCGTTGTCCGCACGGCCGACCGGCGGCCAGTACTTGTTCGTGCCGAGCGACGCGACCGGGTACGCCGCCTGCTCGCGCGAGTACGCGTGCGGCCATTCGTTCGCGGTGACGACGGCTGCCGTGTGCGGCGCGTGACGCAGCGGGTTGTCCTCGCGGTCGGCGCGGCCTTCCTCGACGGCACGGATTTCCTCGCGGATCGCGATCATCGCGGCGATGAAGCGGTCGAGTTCTTCCTGCGATTCCGATTCCGTCGGCTCGACCATCAGCGTGCCCGGCACCGGGAAGCTCATCGTCGGCGCATGGAAGCCGTAGTCCATCAGGCGCTTCGCGACGTCGTCGACGCTGATGCCGCTCGTTTCCTTGAGCGGGCGCAGGTCGAGAATGCACTCGTGCGCGACCAGCCCGCCCGGGCCCGAATACAGCACCGGATAGTGCGGCGCGAGGCGCTTCGCGATGTAGTTCGCGTTGAGGATCGCGGTTTCCGTCGCGGCGGTCAGGTTCTTCGCGCCCATCATCGCGATGTACATCCACGAGATCGGCAGGATCGACGCCGAGCCGTACGGCGCGGCCGACACCGCGCCGATGCCGTCTTCCGCACGCGCGTAGCCGGTCGAACGCTGGTTCGGCAGGAACTTCGCGAGGTGCGCGCCGACCGCGACCGGGCCGACGCCCGGGCCGCCGCCGCCGTGCGGGATGCAGAAGGTCTTGTGCAGGTTCAGGTGCGACACGTCGCCGCCGAACTGGCCCGGCGCGGTCAGGCCGACCATCGCGTTCATGTTCGCGCCGTCGACGTACACCTGGCCGCCGTGCGCATGCACGATCTCGCAGATCTCGCGGACGTTCTGCTCGAACACGCCGTGCGTCGACGGATACGTGATCATGATCGCCGCGAGATCGTTCGCGTGCTGCTCGGCCTTCGCCTTCAGGTCGGCGATGTCGACGTTGCCCTGCGCGTCGCACGCGACGACCACGACCTTCATGCCGGCCATGTGCGCCGACGCCGGGTTCGTGCCGTGCGCGGAGGCCGGGATCAGGCATACGTCGCGATGCGCTTCGCCGCGCGATGCGTGGTATGCGTGGATGATCAAGAGGCCCGCGTATTCGCCCTGCGAGCCGGCGTTCGGCTGCAGCGACACGGCCGCATAGCCGGTCGCGGCGACGAGCATCTGCTCGAGCTGGTCGATCATCTCGCGGTAGCCGACGGTCTGCTCGGCCGGCGCGAACGGATGGATCCGGCCGAATTCGGGCCACGTGACCGGCAGCATTTCCGACGTCGCGTTCAGCTTCATCGTGCACGAACCGAGCGGGATCATCGAACGGTCGAGCGCGAGATCCTTGTCCGACAGACTGCGCAGGTAGCGCAGCATTTCGGTTTCGGAATGGTGGCGGTTGAACACGTGGTGCGTCAGGTACGCGCTCGTGCGCTCGAGGCCGGCCGGCAGCACGGCGACGCCGCCGAGGCCCGCGTCCAGCGCGTCCACGGCCGGCGCGGTGCCGCCCGCGGCCTGCGCGAACACGGCGAGGAGATCGGCGAGGTCGTCGCGGGTCGTCGTTTCGTCGACCGACACGCCGACTTGCGTGTCGCTCACGCGACGCAGGTTGATGCGCTTGGCCTTCGCGAATTCGTGGACCTGCGCGGTGCGTGCGCCGGTATCGATCGTCAGCGTGTCGAAGAACGTGTCGTTGACGGTCGCGAAGCCGAGCTGCTTCACGCCGGCGGCGAACAGCGCCGCGATGCGGTTCACGCGCAGCGCGATCGTCTTCAGGCCGTGCGGGCCGTGGTAGACCGCGTACATGCTCGCCATGATCGCGAGCAGCGCCTGCGCGGTACACACGTTCGACGTCGCCTTCTCGCGGCGGATGTGCTGTTCGCGCGTCTGCAGCGCGAGGCGCAGCGCGGGCTTGCCCTGCGCGTCGACGGTCACGCCGACCAGGCGGCCCGGCATCTGGCGCTTGAATTCGTCACGCACGGCCATGTACGCGGCGTGCGGGCCGCCGAAGCCCATCGGCACGCCGAAGCGCTGCGTGTTGCCGACCGCGACGTCCGCGCCCCATTCGCCGGGCGGCGTCAGCACGGTCAGGGCGAGCAGGTCGGCCGCGACGACCACATGGCCGCCGGCCGCGTGGATCGCTTCGGTGAGCGCGCGGTAGTCGCGCACGTCGCCGTACACGCCCGGGTACTGGAGCAGCACGCCGAACGCGTTCGCCTGCGCGGCGTCGGCCGCCGGGCCCGTCTTGACCTCGATGCCGATCGGCAGCGCGCGCGTGCGGATCACTTCGAGCGTCTGCGGCAGCACGTCGTCGGCGACGTAGAACACGTTCGACGCCGGCTTGCCGGTGCGCTGCAGCAGCGTCATCGCTTCGGCCGCGGCGGTTGCTTCGTCCAGCAGCGATGCGTTCGAGATCGCGAGGCCCGTGAGGTCGGCGACCATCTGCTGGAAGTTCAGGAGCGCCTCGAGGCGACCCTGGGAAATTTCGGGCTGGTACGGCGTGTAGGCCGTGTACCACGCCGGGTTTTCGAGCACGTTGCGCAGGATCACGGCCGGCGTGTGCGAGTCGTAATAGCCCTGGCCGATATACGAGCGGAACACCTGGTTCTTGTCCGCCAGGGCGCGCAGCGCGGCGAGGGCTTCGGCCTCGCTCTTCGGTTGCGCGAACGGGCCGAGCGGCAGCGTTTCGGCGCGGCGGATCGAGGCCGGGATCACGGCGTCGATCAGGGCGGCGCGCGACGCGAAGCCGAGCGTGTCGAGCATGGCCTGCTGGCTGGCGGCATCGGGGCCGATGTGGCGTTCTGCGAACGCGTCGTGCGTTTCGAGCGCGGCGAGCGAGAGGGGCGTGCGGTTCATCAGGCGGTCCGGGTGTTCGAGCTTCATGGCGTGACTCTGGTCCCGCGCGGGCCGAGGCCGGCCCCGCGCGGTTCGGGTAAGGAAAATTAGTCGATCAGCTTGCTGTAGGCGTCAGCGTCGATCAGCTTGTCGGTCGAGGCGCCGGCCGCGAGCTTGATCTTGAAGAGCCACACGCCGTATGCGTCGCTGTTCACTTCTTCCGGCGAGTCGGCGGCTTCTTCGTTGATGGCGACGACTTCGCCGGACACCGGCGAGTAGATGTCGGATGCCGCCTTCACCGATTCGACGACGCCGACGGCGTCGCCCGCGTTCACCGACTTGCCGACTTGCGGCAGCTCGAGGAAGACGATGTCGCCGAGCGTGCTCTGCGCGTGATCGGTGATGCCGACCGTCAGCGTGCCGTCGGCTTCGGTGCGGACCCACTCGTGTTCGTCGGTGTACTTCAGATCGGCCGGGACGTTGCTCATCGGATGCTCCTGGATAAAAGGGTGTGTTCGTTATGCTGGCGCGCCGCCGGGGCGCGCCGGGTGTGGTTGCGCCGGGCGCCATTTCCCGGCTTCGCGGCAGGCGGCCTCCCGGTCGCCTCCCGGTCGTTACGCAGCGAGGACCTTGCCGTTGCGCACGAACGGCAGTTTTACCACGCGCGCGGGAAGTTGCTTGTCTCGAATCTGCACGTGGACCGTGTCGCCGACCTGGACGGCCGCCGGCACGCGCGCGAATGCGATCGACTCCTGCATCGACGGCGAGAACGTGCCGCTCGTGATCTCGCCTTCGCCGTGCGGCGTGACGACCTTCTGGTGCGCGCGCAGCACGCCGCCCGCCTTGCCGTTTTCCTTCTGCAGGATCAGGCCGACGAACGCGGCGCGCGTGCCGTTTGCCTCGAGCGCGGCGCGGCCGACGAACTCGCGCGGCGCCGACAGGTCGACCGTCCATGCGAGGCCCGCGTCGAGCGGGGAGACGGTGTCGTCCATGTCCTGGCCGTACAGGTTCATGCCGGCCTCGAGGCGCAGCGTGTCGCGCGCGCCAAGCCCGCACGGGCGCACGCCGTTTTGCTGCAGCGCGTTCCACAGCGCTACGACGTGCACGGCCGGGACGATCACCTCGAAGCCGTCTTCGCCGGTGTAGCCGGTGCGCGCGACGGTGAGGTCGCCGAACGGCGTGCCGGCGACCTGCGCGGCGTTGAACGGCTTCAGCTCGCTGGTCGCGGCGCGCGCGGCGGGCACCGTCGTCCAGACCTTTTCACGGGCGTTCGGGCCCTGAACGGCGACGATCGCGAAATCGCGGCGCGGCGCGATGGTCAGGCCGTAGCCGCCTTGTTCGTTGAGCTGGTTGAACCACGCGATGTCCTTCTCGGCCGTGCCGGCGTTGACGACGACGCGGAAGAAGTCTTCGGTGAAGTAATAGACGATCAGGTCGTCGATGACGCCGCCCTGCGGATTGAGCAGGCACGAGTAGAGCGCCTTGCCGGGGATCTTGAGCTTGCCGACGTTGTTCGCGATCGCGTGCTCGAAGAACGCGCGCACGCGGCTGCCGGTGAAATCGACGACGCACATGTGCGACACGTCGAACATGCCGGCGTCGGTGCGCACGGCTTCGTGTTCTTCGATCTGCGAGCCGTAGTTGACGGGCATGTCCCAGCCGCCGAAGTCGACCATGCGGGCATTGAGCGCGCGGTGCGCGGCGTTGAGCGGGGTTTGATTCAGTGCAGTCATCGAGGCCTCAGGCAAGGCGCTTGCGCGCGGGTCAGAACGGCCATGTGCCGACCGTCGCGGCCTTGGGGCCTGCGAAACGATCCGGTACATGCCCCTCTGTCCTCGATACCTGAGAGATTGCGCCGCGGCCACGAGCCGGCGAACGCGCGCCCCTTCGGTGGGCAGCCTGCCCGCGCAGCCAATGTGCTGCGGGCTACTGCCGCTCTCCAGAGTGCGGGGAGTGCGGCCCGCGCAATGCGCGGACGGGATTCCCCGACGCGGTCGGTCCTTTTGCCTGAGAGTTTGCGGGTGTGCCCCTTCGGCGGCGCGACCGGCGTTGCTGCTACGCGGTCACACGCTCTCCCGACGCGTGCGGGCGACTGTACGCGAGCGGGTGGGCATTGTCAATTTGAGCAAAAGAATGTCGCTTCGCGACAAGCGGCGGCGTGCGGCGCCGCCGCTTCTGCCGGCACCGGCGGGCGCCGGCATGGCCGCGATTACTCGCCGATCGCGCGCGCGGCCGTGTCGAGTTCCTGGTTCAGCACGCGCTGCTCGTCGCCGGACAGGCCGCCGTTGTGCTGGCCCGACATGTCGTTCGCTTCCTGGCGGATCACGTCGAGGCGGTGGTGCAGCTGCGCGCCGTACGGCGGCGGGTAGTAGCCGCCGTTCACGCGCGCGTCGATGCGCCGGTGCAGGTTGTCGATCCGGCCCTGGACCTCCTGCAGGCGATCGTTCGCGACGACCTGCGGATTCGGCCGCGGCGGGGGCGGGGGCGCCTGTCGGGCCGGCCGCTGCGGCTGCACGACGCAGGCCGCGAGCGAGGAAACCAGGACGCAGCATGCCGCTGCGCGAATCAACCGTTGCATCACATTCTCCTGACGGTTTGGTGTCGGATCGACTTTTTGAGAAACGCGTCAGACCGGACGACCGCTGACTTTCGTTCCCGCACCATTTGTAACGGAATGTTCGGGATCGTGGCGCCGTGGCGGCTGACGGGGGCGCGCAGCCGGGCGCGGCGCGGCGCGAGGTGGCGGCTGCGGCCGGGGCGACGACCCGGCCGGCGGCCGTCAGACGGTGCGACGCACGAACGGTACCCGGCGGCCTTCGTGCTCGCTCTGCGCGGCGAGCTCGATGATCGTCATCACGTCGACTGCGTCCTGCGGCGTGACCGGGAACGGCGCGCCGTCGTGGACCGACGCGGCGAGCGCGCGATAGAACTCCGCGTACTGCCCGTCGAGCGTCGGCACAGGCCGCTCGACCTCGACCTCGCCGTCGAGCACGCGCAGCACGCCGGGCGGGTTGCCGCCGCCGAACTCGACGTGATCCGGCGTGAGGCCGGCCTTCAACTGGTCTTCCTGCGTGTCGAGCCCGAACTTCTGGTAGCTGCCGCGCGTGCCGTGCAGCGTGAAGCGCGCGGGCTCGATCGCCGACAGCGCGCTCGCATGCAGCGCGACGTCCTTGTCCGGATAGCCGAGCAGCAGGTGCACGAAATCGGGCGCCGTGCCGTTGTCGCGGCGTGTCTTGACCGTTGCGCTGACCGTTTCCGGCAGCCCGAACAACGCGAGCGCCTGATCGATCAGGTGCGGGCCGAGATCGAGCAGCAGGCCGCCGCCGCGCGCGGGCTCCTCGCGCCAGCGCGTGCGCGGCGTCGGCCGGAAGCGGTCGAAGTGCGACGCGAAATAGGTGAGCCGGCCGAGTTCGCCGGATTCGACGATGCGGCGCACGGTGAGGAAGTCGCCGTCCCAGCGGCGGTTGTGGAACGGTGCGAACAGGCGGCTGCGCGCGTTCGCGAGCCGCGCAAGCGCGAGCGCTTCGTCGGCCGTGAGCGTGACGGGCTTGTCGACGACGACGTGGCGGCCGGCCTGGAGCACCTGGCGCGCGAGCGCGAAGTGCGTGTCGTTCGGCGTGGCGATCACCACGCAGTCGATATCGTCGAGGCCGAGCAGCGTGTCGAGATCGGGGACGATGCGGGCGCCCGGAAAGGCGGCGCGCGCGCGATCGGGTTGCCCCGTCGCGATCGCGGCGACCTCGGTGCGGCCGCTCGTGGCGATCACCGGCGCGTGGAACGTCGCGCCGGCGAAACCGAAACCCATCAAACCAATCCTGAGCAATGACGACATGGCAATCCCTGGCTGCGTACGAAACGAAAAGAGGGCGCGCCGCTGGGGCGCGAGGACGACCGGCTATTTTGGCATGGCGCGGCGGCGCACACCGACGCGTTCGGCAAAATGCTCGGCAGGACACGGCAGGTGCGCGGCCGCAGCCGGCAATTTGCGTCGGACCGCCGGGCGCTGCGCGCATCGACCCCGCGGGCGGCGTTGGGGGCGCGTCCCGCCGCGGGCTTGCCACCGCGACGGCCGCCCATTGTGACCGATCGGGCCGTGGATGGGGCCGGATTGGCCGTCCGGACAAGGATCGGCGAGGACTGGATAAAGAACCCGACAAGAAGGCGAAACGGCAGCTTGCCCGCACGAAAAGCCGGCACACGCCGCCCGAGAAACGACCGCCTGCCCGCCCGGCCCCGTCCGGCGGCGCTCCCGAAAAGCGCGTCGCCGACGTGTTAACATGCGCGTCCTGCCCCGTGTGTCCGCCTGCATTCCAGGCCCGTCGCGCGCGGCATCCTCCCGGCGTTCGCCGTCAACCGCAACATCATCCGCCATCATGTCCGCAGGCCTCAACTCCGCTCAGAACGAAGCGGTGCGCTACCTCGACGGTCCCTGCCTCGTGCTCGCCGGCGCGGGCAGCGGCAAGACCCGCGTGATCACGCAGAAGATCGCGCACCTGATCGAAGCGAAAGGCTTCGAGCCGCGCCACATCGCGGCCGTCACGTTCACGAACAAGGCCGCCGCCGAAATGCGCGAGCGCGTGTCGAAGCTGCTCGAGGGCAAGACGCTCACCACGCCCGGCAAGGAAGGCCGCAAGGTGCCCGTCAACCAGCTCACCGTGTGTACGTTCCACTCGCTCGGCGTGCAGATCCTGCGCCAGGAGGCCGAGCACGTCGGCCTGAAGCCGCAGTTCTCGATCATGGATTCGGACGACTGCTTCGGGATGATCCAGGAGCAGATCGGCACCACCGACAAGGGCCTGATCCGCAAGATCCAGAGCACCATCTCGCTGTGGAAGAACGGCCTGATCATGCCCGAGGAGGCGATGACGATCGCGGCCAACGAGGACGAGCACCAGGCGGCGCTGGTCTACCGCAACTACGTCGCGACGCTGCATGCATACCAGGCGGTCGACTTCGACGACCTGATCCGCCTGCCGGCCGAGCTGTTCGCGAAGAACGAGCAGGTGCGCGACCGCTGGCAGAACAAGCTGCGCTACCTGCTGATCGACGAATACCAGGACACCAACGCGTGCCAGTACGAGCTGCTGAAGTTGCTCGCCGGCCCGCGCGCCGCGTTCACGGCGGTGGGCGACGACGACCAGGCGATCTACGGCTGGCGCGGCGCTACGCTCGAGAACCTCGCGCAGCTCGGCAAGGACTTCCCGAAGCTGCACGTGATCAAGCTCGAGCAGAACTACCGGTCGACGGTGCGGATCCTGACCGCTGCCAACAACGTGATCGCGAACAACCCGAAGCTGTTCGAGAAGAAGCTGTGGTCCGAGCACGGGATGGGCGACTCGATCACCGTCACGCCGTGCAACGACGAGGAGCATGAGGCCGAATCGGTCGTGTTCCGGCTGTCCGCGCACAAGTTCGAGCGGCGCGCGCAGTTCCGCGACTACGCGATCCTGTATCGCGGCAACTTCCAGGCGCGAATCTTCGAGCAGGTGCTGCGGCGCGAGCGGATTCCATACGTGCTGTCGGGTGGCCAGTCGTTCTTCGACAAGGCCGAGATCAAGGACCTGTGCGCGTACCTGCGGCTGATCGCGAACGCCGACGACGATCCCGCGTTCATCCGCGCGGTCACGACGCCGCGCCGCGGCATCGGCAACACGACGCTCGAGGCGCTCGGCTCGTTCGCGGGCCAGGCGAAGGTGTCGCTGTTCGAGGCCGTGTACATGGGCGGGATCGAGGCGCGGCTGTCCGCGCGGCAGGTCGAGCCGCTCAGGATGTTCTGCGACTTCATCCAGCGCCTGACCGATCGCGCGGACAAGGAGCCCGCGACCGTCGTGCTCGACGACATGATGGAGGCCATTCACTACGAGGCCTACCTGTACGACGCGTTCGACGAGCGGCAGGCGCAGTCGAAGTGGCAGAACGTGCTCGAATTCCTCGAATGGCTGAAGCGCAAGGGCACCAAGCCCGAGACCGAAGCCGTCGACGGCGAGGCCGACGGCTTCCACAACGCGGACGGGCTTGCGGACACCGGCAAGAACCTGCTCGGCCTGATCCAGACCGTCGCGCTGATGTCGATGCTCGAAGGCAAGGACGAGGATCCGGATGCCGTGCGGCTGTCGACCGTCCATGCGTCGAAGGGGCTCGAGTATCCGCACGTGTTCCTGGTCGGCGTCGAGGAGGGCATCATGCCGCACCGCGGCGGCAGCGAGGACGACGGCCCGATCGACAACGAGCGGATCGAGGAGGAGCGCCGGCTGATGTACGTCGCGATCACGCGCGCGCAGCGCAGCCTCCACCTGAACTGGTGCAAGAAGCGCAAGCGGGCGCGCGAGACGGTCGTGTGCGAGCCGTCGCGCTTCATTCCCGAGATGGGGCTCGACGAAGCGCCGCCGCCCACGCCGGAGGAAGCGCCGATGACGCCGAAGGACCGGCTCGCGAGCCTGAAGGCGCTGTTGCAGAAGTGAGGCGGCGCGCTTCGGCGCACGGACGCCCCGGCGATCCGGATAAACGAAACCTCCGCGATGCGTGTGCGCCGCGGGGGTTTTTTCTGGCCGGCAGGCGTTACTTCGACGCGTTGACCATGTAGTCGACGGCCGCCTTCACGTCGGCGTCGGACGCGCTCGACCCGCCCTTCGGCGGCATCGCGCCCTTGCCGTGCAGCGCGTAGTTGTAGACGGTATCCATCGAGTCCTTCAGGCGCGGCGCCCAGTCTTCCTTGCTGCCGAACTTCGGCGCGCCGAGCACGCCGGCCGCGTGGCACGCCTGGCAGACCTGCGTGTACAGCGCCTTGCCGGCGGAGGCGGCGTCGGGGCTGGCCGGCGCGGCCGCGGGCTTTTCGCCGGCCTTCGGAATCGCGGCGATCGCGGCCATTGCAGCGGCGGCCTGCGCGTTCGATGCATCGGCGCCCGAAGCGCCTGCCGCACCCGCCGCGCCGCTCGCCGCCGGTGCCGCATTGGCGGCCGGGGCAGCCGGTTCGGGGAAGTTCGCGCCGTCGTTGTTCGCCATGTAGACGATCGCACGCGCGATTTCATAGTCGCTCACGTCGTCGGGGCTCGTGCCGCCGCGCGGCGGCATCGCGCCCTTGCCCGACAGCGCCGTTTTCAGCAGCGTGTCGAAGCCCTGCGAGATGCGCGGTGCCCAGTCGTCCTTGTTGCCGAACTTCGGCGCGCCGGCGGCGCCCGTGCCGTGACAGGTCACGCACACGGCCTTGTAGACTTCCTCGCCGGTCTTGTACGTGCGGGGCGCATTGGCGTCCTTCACGTCGACTTTCGCGAGCGGTGCGATCCGCGCGGCGACCTGTTCGTCGGATAGCGCATCCGTGCCCGCGCCCGAACGGAACGCATGGTTGGCATAAGTGGCAAACAGGACGATCAGGGCGATCGGAATCGCGAATGAGGCGATGACGACGGCAATCAGCTGCCCGGGGGTTTTGACGGGAGATTCGTGGGGTGCTTCGCTCATGCTTGCCTCGTCTCCGTGATTAGGAATTGTGAGCGCGGTGCAACGGCAAAATGGCTGGCGATCCAATGAGTCCGGACGATTATAGACGGAACGTTTACATCACGGCGAGCGGCGCGAAGGCGCGTGTTTACCCGCACGAATTGCGGGCCTGACGGGGTTTCGGCGGGCAAGGTGGACGCGTTTTGGGAAACCGGGTATCCTTGCGGTCTTGTCAATGGTGGGCGGCCAGTTTATTGGGG
This sequence comes from Burkholderia sp. Bp8986, assembly GCF_003854225.1. Classification (NCBI taxonomy): domain Bacteria; kingdom Pseudomonadati; phylum Pseudomonadota; class Betaproteobacteria; order Burkholderiales; family Burkholderiaceae; genus Burkholderia; species Burkholderia sp. Bp8986. Next base: position 48,712 of record NZ_QTQM01000020.1, read on the forward strand.
TCGTTTCGCTGTCGTCACTGTCATATGCGCCCGTAGCTCAATGGATAGAGTACTGCCCTCCGAAGGCAGGGGTTGCTGGTTCGATCCCAGCCGGGCGCGCCAAGAAAGTCTATATAAATCAAGGGCTTGCGCTGGGTGCGAGCTTATCAGGCAGTACTTTTTCCACGGTTTTTCTGATTTTTTGCTGCAATTTCGCTGCAGTCATGTCCCTCGCTCGCGCCTATACCTTGGCGTTTCGTACGAGCTGCGCGACCGTCTGCTCGCTTCGTCGCTATGTGACCCCACGGCTTTGCCCGCAATCTGGAAGAAACGTTCATCACGATGTGTGCCAAACATGCGCGGGATGAGGTGTCGGTGAGCTAGTGCGGAGCACGCCGTTCATCGCAACGAAGCGATGAATGGCCGGGCCGGAGGTAAATGTCCGGCGCGAAGTGCCGCTCGCGACGTACCTGGCGGCAATGCAGTGGCAATGCAGTTACAGTTGCGCGATCTGCTGATATCGGCCGGCAGCTTCGGTCCGTCCGAGTGCGGCCTGAAACTCCGCATGCAACTCCCGCTGCGTCGTTTCCGCGTCGGCCGCGATGGCTGTGTCGATCGCCTGTATGCGGCGGATGATCGCCAGCGCATCGGGCGTTTGCGGTGCGCTCAGCGACATCAGCAGGGGCGAGCGCGCTTCCGCGAGACGCGCCGCGCCGCACCAGTCCGCCATCGTCGCGGCATGTTCGATTGCCTGCGTCAGTTGCCACACGCGTGCGAGTAATGTGGGTTGATCCATCGTGACGATCACTCCAGTGCCATTTCAAAAGTACCGCGCGGCTCGATACATCCGGTGGGCCTTATGACTTGTTGGTGGCGAGTGCGCCGGCGCTATTGGTGCCGCCGAACAACTGCGTCAGATACTGCGAGTTGTTCTGCATCTGCGCCATGAGCGTATTGAGGGCGGTGAATTGCGCATTGTACTGATCGGTCAACTGATTCGCATACGCTTGCAGGGTCTTCGCTTGCGTCTTCGCGTCGGCGAGGTCGCTGTTCAGCGCGTTGACGCGCGTATCGATGATCCCACCCGTCTGCAGATACGACGTGATGTTGTTGTTCAGCACTGCGCCGATGCCATTTGTCGCGTTGAAGGCGGTCGCTACCGACGCCGAATTGGACGTCAGGGCGTTCGACAAAGCCGCACTATCGACGCTGAGCGTGCCGTTCGGCGTCAGGTTGATGCCGATCGCGCTCAGGCTCACGGTGCTGCTGCCGCTTGTTACGCCCTTGGAAAGGGCTGTCGCAAGCGAGCCGACGATCGAATTCAGCATCGAATCGCCGATGAGCGGCCCGCCCTGGCTGCCGGCAGCGGCGGTCGAGTCGAAACTCGACAGCGACGATGCGGTGCTCACGAATGAGTTGTATGCCGAGACGAAGCCGTTGATCGCGTTGGTCGCTGACGTGTTGTCCGCCGCGACCGTGAGGGTTTGGGTCGTGTTTGCCGCCGACGTGGCGAGGTTGAGCGTCACGCCTGTAATGGCGCCGGTGATCGTGTTGCTGGCGCTCTGGATATTGGTGATGCCGTCGATGCTGAGCATCGCGTCTTGTGCGTTGTTTTTCTCGACGTAGTTGTTTGTTGCGACGCCCGAGCTGTCGACGGTCGCGAGGCTGGCCAGCCCGTCCGTCGAATTGGTCGATACCTGGATCGTGTTCGCCGCCCCTGTCACGTTCGAGGTCAGCACGAGGTGCGACCCATCCGTGCCGGTAACGACGGTGGCGGTCACGCCGGGATTGCCACTCGCCGAATTGATTGCGCTGGCGATGCCCGCGAGCGTGTTGTTGCCGGTGTTGATTCCGACGGTCATCGGCGCGCCGCTGCCGAGCGTGATGGTGAGGCTGCCCGTCCCGAGCTGTTTGGTGGACGGCTGCACGCCCGCTGTCAGTGCAAGCTTCTGCGCGGTGGCGACTTGCGTTACCGCAATCGAATAGCTGCCGGCGACCGAGCCCGTCGACGTGGTGGCGCTCAGGCCGCTGCCGCTCGCGGTGGCGGTGGTTTTCGCCAGAGCCGATCCGTCGGTGAGCCCGGACAGCGCCGATTGCAGGGAGGACAGTGCCGACTTGAGCGAGCCGATGGCCGACAGCGTGGTGTTGTCGAGATTTTGCCGGTTGACGTTCTGCGTGGTCTGTGCGGCCATCTTGGCCGTAACCATCGCGGAAACGAGTGCGGACGTGTCCGTGTTCGAGTTCGTCACTCCGCTGATGATGGACTGCGCCGCCTGTGTCAGCGCGCTGTTGGCCGTGGTGCTGGAAATGTTCGTCGTCGACATCGAGGACTCCGTCTGTTGAAAGGTGCGCCGTCAGGCGCATCGACATCGCGGTGCCTGATGTACAGCGCGACGTGCAAAATGCTTACCCGAAGGCGCCTTCCCCGGGTAAGCATCTTTTTGCTGCTGCATCGACGCCCGCGTTGCGCATTTCTAAATGCGCGACGTGAGCGTCTTGCCGAACGATTAGTTCAGGAGCTTCAGAACCTGCTGCGGCATCGAGTTCGCTTGCGCGAGCACCGAGATGCCAGCTTGCTGCAGCACTTGAGCCTTCGACAGGTTGGCGGTTTCCTGTGCGAAGTTCGCGTCGGTGATCTGTGCGCTTGCGGCGCTCAGGTTGGTCGATTGCGACGTCGTTTGCGAGATGGCGGCCTGGAAGATGTTGATGTTCGAGCCGAGTTGGGCTTGCTCGGTGTTGACCGTTTTGAGGGCGGCATCGACTTGGCCCATCAAGGTTTGCGCGTTCGTCGTGGATGTGACATCGCCGGTCACAGTCAACGTTGCCGAGTCATAGGCAGCGCTCAAATCCATTTTCAGTTGCTGACCTGCTTTTTCACCGATCTGGAACGTCAGATTTGCGCCTGCGGTGCCGTCGAGCAGTTTGATGCCGTTGTAGGTCGTTTGACCGGCGATACGGTCAATTTCCCCGAGGCGCGCTTGCACCTCGGTATTAAGATTGGCCTGGGCGGCCGTGCCGATCGAATCGTCCGAAGCCTGAACTGCCAGTTGGCGGATACGTTGCAGGTTGGCGGTGATTGCCGAGAGGCCGCTCGAAGCAGTTTGAGCCATCGACACCGCGTTGTTCGCGTTCGCGACGCCTTGGTTGTACGCGTTGATCGACGCCGTCATCGTCGTCGAGATTGCGAGGCCGGCTGCGTCATCGGCTGCCGAATTGATGCGCTTGCCCGACGACAGGCGGTTGATTGCCTGCGACAGCGCGTTCTGCGTATTCGACAGGTTGGTTTGCGCCGTTTGCGAATAAAGGTTGGTGTTGATATTCAGCATTTCTATCCTCGTTTTTGGAAAAACGCCCGGTTTAAATTTGGCTGTTTCGTGTTCGGCGTCGCGCTTTTTGGCATCCTGCGTCGCCCGCCTTTCTTGGTTGTCGGCGACCATGCGACGAAACTTTAGGGGCAGATGCGAAGTTGCTTTGGCGTACCGGCTGGTCGAACTGGCTCTGCGGTTTGCCGAACATGGCCTCGACGCCTGTATAAGCGCTGTCGTTCGGTGTGCGGCACCTGCCGCGCCACCACGCGGCAGCCGGTCGACGTACCGACGATGCCGTATCGGACGAATGACTGGCCTGTTGAATCCCGGGCGCGGTAGGGCGAGGCATGTGGCAGATTCGGTTTTTTGACAAGGAGTACCGTTGAAGCCGGAGAAATGACGGGACGAGGATCGCGTTTCAGCGACGAGGTGCGGACATCAATCCCATTTTTGAGGGCGGGTACTACGGATAGGTTGGGAGATGGCAGACGGCGCGGTAGCCGCTGGGCTTGCAGCCGGCAGCCGATTTTCCTGTTACTAGTAAGTCGAAAGCGCGCAACGCCTGCTAGCCCCAAGGGCGCGTGCATTCAGTATTGGCCGCCTCGGAGCCAGACTTCGGTGGTTCGAAACCAAATCGAAGGGGCGCCGAAGATTTGGCTCGATTTTGTCGTGAGGAAGCACAGCGTTGCGGTGCGTCTGGGTAGAGTTCGGCGCGCATTTAAAGGGCTCGAACGGCTCGCAGCAAGGCCGGATAGGCGTTCGAACGCCTGCGATGCGTGATTGCGACGGAAAAGTGGTAAACCGGTAGGCGAAGCTATGTTTACCTGATATCATGGCGGGCTGAATTGAGATTTTCTGTCACGCCTATGCCGTCTCGGCATTCCTGCTGGCAGTCAAACGCGGCGCTGCACGCGGCTTGTGAAGCGTACCCGCGGTGCTTTGTGCCTCTCTTTTCCGGCCTCCGAGGCCGTATTTCCGCTCGTTTCGCCTGTTGTGGGGACGCCCGGATGGCCGGTGCGTGGCGCTTGGCCGCTACGTTTTTGACCGTTTAAGCAATTTAGGAACGACATGACGACGATTCTTCTGAAGGAAAACGAGCCGTTCGAAGTGGCGATTCGCCGCTTTCGCCGTGCTATCGAAAAAAATGGCCTGATCGCTGAACTGCGCGAACGCCAGTCCTACGAAAAGCCGACCGCAGTCCGCAAGCGCAAGAAGGCAGCAGCCGTCAAGCGCCTGCACAAGCGCCTGCGCAGCCAGATGCTGCCGAAGAAGCTCCACTAAGAGCGTCTACGGTTCGCCGCGAAACGGCGGAGCGTGCTTCGAAAGAAGCCGCTCCGCCGTTTTGCTTTTCGGGGCCGGAAAAGATTGCAGATCGTGGCGGAAAAGTGGCCGATCGACTGCCAGACGGTCGAATGGCGGCATGGCGGCATGGCGGCACGGCGGTTCCAACGGCGGCCAACGGGCAAGGCCGCCGACGTGCTCACCGGGAAATCGGCGCCGCGTTCGGGCTCGCCTTGCGCGGATCACCTGGCGGCGCGTGCTGACGTGCCGGTGCGCGCCAAGCCGACCGGCCCGTGAGCTTCGTCGCCGTCAGCCCGCCTTGCGGCGCCGTGCCGGCTGCTGCTTGCCGCCGAGCGCCGCGCATTGGGCGTGACACGGGCAACCGGTCTCATGGTCGTTGACCATCCCGGTTGCCTGCATCAGGGCATAGCAGATCGTCGAGCCGACGAACTTGCAGCCGTACTCCTTCAGCGCCTTGCTGAGCGCATCCGACTGGGCAGTCGATGCGGGCGCGTCGCGATACGACTGCCACGCGTTCTGGACCGGCGTGTGGTCGACGAACGACCACAGGAATTGCGCGAGCGATCCGTGATCCTCGCGAATGCGCTGCACGGCCCGTGCATTGGTCACCGCGGATTCGACCTTCGCGCGATTGCGGACGATGCCGGGGTTCTCGAGCAGCTTCTCGATGCGCTTCGGCGTGAAGCGCGCGACCGCGTCGACATCGAAGTCGGCGAACGCCTCGCGGTAGCCGGCGCGCTTGTTCAGGATCGTCGACCACGACAGTCCCGCCTGCGCGCCTTCCAGAATCAGCATCTCGAACAGATGGCGATCGTCATGCGACGGCACGCCCCACTCGGTATCGTGATAGTGAGCATCCGCTTCCGTCTTTACCCAGTTGCACCGCTGCGACATCGCCGGCCTCGTTCCAGTGTCGATTCGATCGTGCCAGCATAGCGGAAGGCCCATTCACGGTATAGCTGGCCGAACGGCAGATGGGCGCGCGGCACCGATCCGGTTAAGCTTGGCGCCTGTTCGAATCAGCAGGATCAACGCATGACGGCATTCCTTTTTGCGATCGGCATCGACGGCGGCGGCACGGGCACCCGCGCGGTACTCGCCGACCGGCACGGGCGCGAACTCGCGCAGGGGCGCGGCGGCCCGTCGGGGCTCGGCCTCGGCATCGAGCGCGCGTGGGCATCGATCGGCGCGGCCTGTGCCGACGCATTCACGCGGGCGGGGCTCGCGTTCGACTGGTCGCAGTGCGCGCTCGGCTGCGGGCTCGCGGGTGTCAACAATGCCGCGTGGCTCGCCGCGTTCCGCGCGCAGGCGCCGCTCGACGCGCTGGCGATCGAGAGCGACGCCTATACGACCGTCGTCGGCGCGCACGGCGGTGCGCCGGGGCTCATCGTCGCGCTCGGTACGGGCAGCATCGCGGCGGCGCTCGACGCCGCGGGCGACTGCCGCATCGCGGGCGGCTTCGGCTTTCCGTCCGGCGATGAGGCGAGCGGCGCGTGGCTCGGCATGCGCGCGCTCGCGTACGCGCAGCAGGCGCTCGACGGCCGCGTGCCGCGTGACGCGTTTGCCGGCGCGCTGCTCGCGGAAACGGGCGCGCACGATCGCGACGCGCTCGTCCAGTGGTCGTGCGATGCGAACCAGACGATCTACGCGCGCCTCGCGCCGATCGTGTTCGCGCACTGCGACCATTCTTATGCGGCGGCGCTGATCGCGCAGGCCGGCGACGAGATCGGCAAGATGATCGACGCGCTCGATCCGCAGCAGGCGCTGCCGGTCGCGCTGTGCGGCGGGCTGGCCGACGCGCTGGCACCGGCCGTGCCGGCACGCCATGCGGCGCGGCTGCGCGCGCCGCTCGACGATTCCGCGCACGGCGCGTTGCGGCTCGCGCTGCAGGCGTTGAGGGCGGCTGAAGCAGGGTGAACGGTCGAGCCGGTCGGAGCGGGGAGAACAGGGCGTCGCGCCCATTCCCCCAACCGCCCGGCGCCCGGCCGGGCACGACGTTAAAATGGCGGCTCCGCAGCGTCCTGCGCGCCACTCCCCCATCCCCATGTACAAAGTCATCGCCACCGATCTCGACGGCACCCTGCTGAACAGCGACCACCAGCTCGATCCGTACACGATCGAGACTGTCCGCCGGCTCGACCGCGACGGCCTGCAGTTCGTGATCGCGACGGGGCGTCACTACGCGGACGTCGCCGGCATCCGCGACGTGCTGGGCATCCGGCCGTACCTGATCACGTCGAACGGCGCGCGCGTGCATGCGCCGGACGACACGGCGATCCATGCGCAGGACATCGATCCCGCGATCGTCCGCGGCCTCGTGCAGCCGGGCGTGACCGGTGCGCACGGGCGCGTGATCGTCAACCTGTTCACCGACCGCGGCTGGCTGATCGACCGCGACGCGCCGCACCTGCTCGAATTCCACCAGGATTCGGGCTTCCGGTACGACGTGATCGACATGGCCGCGCACGACGGCGCCGACATCGCGAAGGTGCTGTACATCGGCGAGCCGGCCGATCTGGCGGTGGTTGCAGAGCAGATGCGCGTGCGGTTCGGCGATGCGCTGTACGTCACGTACTCGCTGCCCGACTGTCTCGAAGTGATGACCGCCAACGTGTCGAAGGGCCGCGCGCTGCGTACGGTGCTCGCGCGACTCGGCGTCGACGCCGGCCACTGCATCGCGTTCGGCGACAACATGAACGACATCGACCTGCTCGAAACGGCCGGCCACGCGTTCATGATGAACAACGCGAACCCCGACCTGATCGCGCACCTGCCGCACATTCCGCGGATCGGCAACAACTTCGATGCGGGCGTCGCCCGCCACCTGCGCACGCTGTTCGCGCTGGAAGGTACGCTCGACGGCGTCACCGCTTCCTGAGCGGCCATGAAAAACGGGCGCCAGCGGCGCCCGTTCAAATTACCTGCCTCGATGTTGTTCGACAGCGTGAGGCTCGCTGCTCTGCTCGCGTGACCCCGTAGTGTTTTATTCGCTGGTGCGAGCGGATGCGGGCACGAGGCCGACGGCATCGTCGCGCCCCGCGATCAGCGGGTAGACGATCCCCGCAATTGCCGCGCCGATGATCGGCGCGACCCAGAACAGCCACAGCTGGCCGATCGCCTCGCCGCCCACGAACAGCGCGGGGCCGGTCGAGCGGGCCGGGTTCACCGACGTGTTGGTGACCGGGATCGAGATCAGGTGGATCAACGTCAGGCACAGGCCGATCGCGATCGGCGCGAAGCCGGCCGGCGCGCGCTTGTCGGTGGCGCCGAGAATCACGAACAGGAAGAAGCCCGTCATCACGACTTCGCAGATGAACGCCGCGCCGAGCGAGTAGTGGCCGGGCGAGCGCTCGCCGAAGCCGTTCGTCGCAAAGCCGCTGCCGACGACGTCGAAGCCCGGCTTGCCGGTCGCGATCAGGTACAGCACGAACGCACCGAGCGTCGCGCCGACGACCTGCGCAACGATATACGGCGCGAGATCGCGTGCCGGGAAGCGGCCGGCGACCGTCAGGCCCACGCTGACGGCCGGATTCAGGTGGCAACCCGAAATATGGCCAATCGCGAATGCCATCGTCAGCACGGTCAGGCCGAAGGCGAGCGCGACGCCGGCGAAGCCGATGCCGAGGCCCGGAAAGGCTGCGGCCAGCACGGCGCTTCCGCACCCGCCGAGCACCAGCCAGAACGTGCCGAATACCTCTGCAGCCAGACGCTGAGAAAGATTCATGTAAGGATCCCGTTCAAGTGGGTTGAAGACAAACGGATGACCGGATGATTTATTCCGTCACCCCGAATTGGTCTGGATTATAGGAAATGAATCGGCTGGGTGAGGGTCAACGATTGTTAAATTCGAATGGCTGACGAATGGCTTTTATTAGAATAAGTCCGCATTCTCGATATAGCCGATTCGGTTAAAGATGGCAGCATTAATTTTGAAGGGCAGGGCGGCAGTGCGGATGACGTAACGGGTGTTGGCGTTCCGGCCGGAACTGCCGGCGCCGCATCATGGAAAAGGGAGCCGAAAAATGTCTCAATACGCGAAGCTCAAGGCGCAGATCGCCGATCTGCAGGCCCAGGCGGATGACGTGCGTCGCCAGGAAGTGGCGGCGGTGATCGCCGACGTCCAGCGAATGATTGCCGAATATGGCCTGACGGCCCAGGATCTGGGCTTCGCGGAGCGCGCGCGGCGCGGCCGTCCGCCGAAAAAGGCACCGCTGCCTCCGAAATACCGCGACCCGAAGTCGGGTGCAACCTGGAGTGGGCGCGGCAAGCCGCCGAATTGGATCGTCGGGAAAAACCGCGATCGTTTCCTGATCGAATGAGCGCACAAAAAGAAAGAGCCGCATCGACTGCGGCTCTTTGGCGCCTTTGGGTTTTACGCGCCGATTTCGGCGCGAATTTCACCGAATATTTCTGACGAATTTCGCCGTCACGCGCTCGCGACGCGACGCAAGGTCGGCCGCTTTGCCGTCGCGCAAAGCGATTCGTAAGTTTCGACATAGCGCCGTGCCATCGCTTTCGAGCTGAAGCGCGTATCGAAGCGCGCGCGGATCGCGTCGCGCGACAGGCTGTCGATCCGGTGCAGCGCACCGACCGCGCCCTGCACGTCCTCGACGATGAAGCCGGTCACGCCGTCCTCGATTACCTCCGGCACCGAGCCGCGGTTGAACGCGACGACCGGCGTGCCGCAGGCCATCGCCTCGATCATCACCAGGCCGAACGGTTCCGGCCAGTCGATCGGGAACAGCAGCGCCTTCGCGCCGGACAGGAACGCCGGCTTCTGCGCCTCGTTGATTTCGCCGATGAATTCGACATGCGCCTCGCCGAGCAGCGGCTCGATCACTTCCTTGAAGTAGTCGGCGTCGGCCTTGTCGACCTTCGCGGCGATCTTCAGCGGCAGCCCGCTTTGCGCGGCGATCCGGATCGCTGTGTCGACCCGCTTTTCGGGGCAGATCCGGCCGAGGAACGCGAGATATTCGGGCTTCACGTCCGGTTGCGGCGTGAGCAGCGTGTCGGGCAGCCCGTGATACACGGTGCCGGCCCACGCGGCCTGCGGCAGCGGCTTGCGCTGGTTGTTCGAGATCGACACGACCGGCGCGTCCGGGAACGCGTCGAACACCGGTTGCAGCTCCGGCAGGTCGAGGCGGCCGTGCAGCGTCGTCACGTACGGAGTGTCGAGGCGCGACATCAGCGGGAATGGCAGGTAGTCGAGATGGAAGTGCAGCACGTCGAATTCGTGCGCGACACGGGCGACCTGCTCGATCAGGCGCATATGGGGCGCCATCGAGTCGCGGATCGACGGGTCGAGCCGCAGTGCGCGCGGCCATGCCGCCTCGAGACGGGCGGACGTGACGGAGTCGCCGCTCGCGAACAGCGTCACGTCGTGCCCCAGCTCGACGAGCGCCTCGGTGAGGTAGGACACGACACGCTCGGTGCCGCCATAGAGTTTCGGCGGGACAGCTTCGTAAAGCGGCGCGATCTGGGCAATACGCATGGACGTTCTCCGGTGTCGACCAGCGCAAAGCGCTCGAGCGCGCATGCTGGTCCGCTGCAGGGTTGCGGAACTCGCCGACGCACGCTGTCTGCGGTGCGTGGCCGGGTCCGTGGCGGGGTGCGCGGGACGCCGGGCGGCAAGCTGCGGGGCGGGCCGGCGCGGCTCCCGCCGCCGCCCATTTGAGTCCATTATCGATATCGCCTTCAGGGGTTCGAGTGTTTTTTCAAACACTTAAGGCTTGTTACACCATGAAATACGAGAAAACCCCGATAAAAAGGGCGCGAAAACATAAAACGAGATAGCCACCACAATTGTTGCGCTATCATGAAAAACCACTATAATTTTTACCGATTCAACTTCCGGCAGCCTTGCCGGATGGCCTTCAGCCGGATTCGTCCCATGCGGACCGCATCGCCGACGCATTCGCGCCCCATTCGCCCCCGCCGTTCGTTCCCTTTCAATTCGCCTTGTCGGAAAAATTCCTACACGGTTTACAGACAATTCCTGCGTGGCGTGCGCCACTTCGCTGATACCGGCATAAATGCCGTTTGGCCAGAATTCGCCCTGTAAGACTATAAACGTGCCGGCAGCGCGTCAGCAGGCGCCCGATCGAGCAAACGTTTTCACAATGAAAGGCCAAAGCAAAAGCTCTTAACGGGGGAATCATGAGCGCCACCAGCGAAATGCTCAGTGAGATCAAAGAGGTCAACCTGTCGTACCTCCTCCTCGCGCAGCGCCTGCTGCGGGAAGACAAGGCGATGGGCATGTTCCGCATGGGAGTTTCCCAGGAACTGGCCGACGTGCTCGCGAACCTCACGCTCGCCCAGACCGTGAAGCTCGCGGCATCGAACCAGATGTTGTGCCGTTTCCGCTTCGACGATCACGCGCTGCTGTCGTCGCTCGCCGACAAAGGCCGCAGCGACGTCGTCACGCATGCGCATTCCGCGATCCTGATGGCCGGCCAGCCGGTCGAAAGCGTCCGCTGATCCTTCCCCGCCTTGCGTTCGTGCCGGCGCGCCGCGTCGGCGGGCGGCGTATTGGCGATTCATCCGAACAACGTCAAGCGGACGGTTATTCACCATGGCAAGCAAAAGCGTCGTGATCGAGGTGAAGGAAATCACCCTCGCCATCGAACTGATCGAACTGGGCGCCAGGCTGCAACTGCTGGAGGCGGAGACGAGCCTGTCGCGCGACCGCCTGATCAAGCTGTACAAGGAACTGAAGGGCGCGTCGCCGCCGAAGGGGATGCTGCCGTTCTCGACCGACTGGTTCATGACGTGGCAGCCGAACATCCACTCGTCGCTGTTCTACAACATCTACCGGTTCATGCAGGACCACGGCCGCTGCGAGCCGATCCAGTCGATCGTGAAGGCGTACCGGCTCTATCTGGAGCACGTGAACCTGTCCGGCGACGAGGCCGCGCTGAGCCTCACGCGCGCGTGGACGCTGGTGCGCTTCTTCGACTCGGGGATGCTGCAGATGACGCCGTGCACGCGCTGCGGCGGCCATTTCGTCGCGCATGCGCATGATCCGCATCAAGGTTTCGTGTGCGGCCTGTGCCAGCCGCCGTCGCGCGCGGGCAAGACCCGCAAGGCGGCCGCCGCACGCGCCGGGCTGGCCACCGCCGCGGCCTGAACGCCACCGGGCGGGGCCGGGCGGGAGCCGCACGCCTTCCGCACGCCTGCCGCGCGCCGCGCGAACCGGCCGGGGCCTGCTGGTAAACACCGCCGCGCGGTCGCGGCGCGACCGCCAAAGTTTTCCTGCCGACTGCCGTAAACCTGATTAACGGCGGTCTCCCCGCCGGTCATTCGTGAGGGACAGGCAGTGCTGATTATCGTGGGAACACTCGTGACACTGTTGTCCGTCTTCGGCGGTTACGCGCTGGCAGGCGGGCATCTGGGCGCATTGGTCCAGCCGCTCGAGATCCTGATGATCGCAGGCGCGGGCGTCGGCGCGTTCATCCTCGGCAACGGCATGAAGACCATCAAGGCGACGCTGCGCGTGCTGCCGACGCTCTTCAAGGGCTCGAAGTACACCAAGGACGTCTACATGGAACTGATGGCGCTCCTGTACGTGCTGCTCGCGAAGGCCCGCAAGGAAGGCACGCTGACGCTCGAGGCCGACATCGACGATCCGGACAAGAGCCCGATCTTCACGCAATACCCGAAGATCCTCGCGGATCGCCACATCGTCGAATTCCTGACTGACTACCTGCGCCTGATGGTGGGCGGCAACATGAACGCGTTCGAGATCGAGAGCCTGATGGACGAGGAAATCGAGACGCACCACGCGGAAGGCGAAGGCCCCGCGCACGCGCTGATGCGCGTCGGCGACGCGATGCCGGCGTTCGGGATCGTCGCGGCGGTGATGGGCGTCGTGCACACGATGGCGTCGGCCGACAAGCCGCCCGCGGTGCTCGGCGCGATGATCGCGCAGGCGCTGGTCGGCACGTTCCTCGGGATCCTGCTGTCGTACGGGCTGATCGGGCCGCTCGCTAGCCTCGCGGAGCAGCGCGTCGCCGAGTCGACCAAGATGTTCCAGTGCATCAAGGTGACGATCCTCGCGAGCCTGAACGGCTATGCGCCGGCGATCGCGGTCGAGTTCGGTCGCAAGGTGCTGTTCTCGACCGAGCGCCCGTCGTTTACCGAGCTCGAAGAGCATGTGCGCCGCGTGAAGGCGAAGTGACGCGGAGCATTCGATGAGCAAGAGCAAGGATCGCGCTATCGTCGTCAAACGGGTGGCCCCGCAGAAGAAGGGCCACCACGGCGGCGCCTGGAAGCTCGCGTATGCGGACTTCATGACCGCGATGATGGCGTTCTTCCTGCTGATGTGGCTGCTGAGCTCCGTCACGCCGGTGCAGCTGAAGGGGATCGCCGAGTACTTCAACACACCGCTGAAGGCCGCGCTGTTCGGCAGCGGCGATCGCAGCTCGCAGGACTCGAGCATCATCAACGGCGGCGGCCGCGACCTGTCGAGCCTCGATGCCGGCACGCTGCGCCGAACCGACGGCACGACGTCGCTCGCCGATCGCGTCGCGAAGGCCGGCGACGACAGGACGCGCTCGCAGGCGCAGGGCGCCCAGGACCGGCTCGAGCAGGCGCGCCTGCACGACCTGCAGATCAAGCTGATGGCGGCGATCGAGGCGAATCCGACGCTGCGCCAGTTCAAGCAGCAGATCCGCATCGATTCGACGCTGATGGGGCTGCGCATCGAGATCGTCGATTCGCAGAAGCGGCCGATGTTCGCGATGTCGAGCGACCACGTCGAGCCGTACATGCGCGACATCCTGCGCGAGATCGGCAAGACGCTGAACGACGTGCCGAACCGGATCATCGTCCAGGGCCACACCGACGCGGTGCCGTACGCGGGCGGCGAGGGCGGCTACAGCAACTGGGAACTGTCGGCCGACCGCGCGAACGCGTCGCGCCGCGAGCTGATCGCGGGCGGCATGGACGAGTCGAAGGTGCTGCGCGTGCTCGGCCTCGCGTCGACGCAGAACCTGAACAAGGCCGATCCGCTCGATCCGGAAAACCGCCGGATCAGCGTGATCGTGCTGAACCGCAAATCCGAAGACGCGCTGATGCGCGACGACACGACGACCACGACACTGTCGGCCGACGCCGCGGGCTCGAAGCAACTGGCCCAGCAGCTCGACGGCACGGCGCCGGCCGCGCGACCGGTGCTCGCGAGCGCCGTCGCCGTGGTGCCGAAACCCTGACGTTTCCAAGATTTCGAGACGCGTATGAAACAACCTTCACGCTCACTTCGTTCGCTGCCCCCCGAGGGGGCGGTCAGCCACCCTGGAGCGGTCCTGCGGAGCCCGACATGATCCGAACCATTCTCGCCATCGACGACTCCGCGACCATGCGTGCGCTGCTGCAGGCGACGCTTGCGCAGGCCGGCTACGACGTGACGGTGGCGCCGGACGGCGAAGCCGGCTTCGACATGGCGGCCACCGTGCCGTACGACCTGGTGCTGACCGACCAGAACATGCCGCGCAGGAACGGCCTCGAGGTGATCGCCGCGCTGCGCAAGCTGACAGCGTATGCGGACACGCCGATTCTCGTACTGACGACCGAAGGCAGCGATGCGTTCAAGGACGCCGCGCGCGACGCGGGCGCGACCGGCTGGATCGAAAAGCCGATCGACCCGGCCGTGCTGATCGACCTGGTCGCGACGCTGTCCGAGCAGACCGCCTCCTGACATGAACGCGACGAATCCAACCGGTGACCGGGCATGACTCTCGACATCACGCAGTTCTACCAGACCTTTTTCGACGAAGCGGACGAGTTGCTCGCGCAGATGGAGCAACTGCTGCTGAACCTCGACGTCGGCTCGCCGGACCCCGAGGACCTGGCCGCGATCTTCCGCGCCGCGCATTCGATCAAGGGCGGCGCGGCGACGTTCGGCTTTTCCGCGCTGACCGAGACGACCCACATCCTCGAGTCGCTGCTCGACCGCGCGCGCAACCATGAGCTGACGCTGACCAAGGAAATGGTCGACGCGTTCCTCGAGACCAAGGACGTGCTGTCCGACCAGCTGGTCGACTATCGCGCGAGCGCGGAACCGGACGCGGCGGCTGCCGCGACGATCTGCGCGAAGCTCGAACGCCTGAAGGCCGAGAGCGGCGCGGGCGCGCCCGCGGACGTCGCACCTGCCGCGCCTGCCGTGGAGACTGCACCGGCACCGGCGCCGGCCGCCGCTACCTCCGCCAGCGACCGCGCGCCCGATCACGTGGTCGAACAGGCGGTCGCGGCCGCGCATCCGGCGGCGGCTGCCGGCACGGACGGCCCGCACCTGAAGATCACGCTCCTCGGCGTCGACGCGAAGGACCAGGCGCTGCTCACCGAGGAGCTCGGCAATCTCGGCCGGATCGTCGGCCGCGAGGAAGCGGGCGCCGACCTGACGCTGTGGCTCGAATCGGACGTGCCGTCCGACGACATCGTCGCCGTGTGCTGCTTCGTGATCGACGACAGCCAGATCCGCATCGCGCGCGGCACCGCGCCGGCCGCACCGGCGGCGCCTGCCGCCACGCCGGCCGCCGTCGAACCGGCCGCCGTCGAACCGGTCGCCGCGCCGGAACCGGCCGCGCGGGTCGAGGTCTTCGCGCAAGCCCCCGGTGCCACCCCGGCCGCCGCCGCACCGCAGGCGCAGCCGAGCGCCGCCGCGCAACCGGCGCCGCAACAGGCATCGCAACCGGCATCGCAACCGCACGCAGAACCCGCCGCGCAGGCTGCCCAGGCTGCCGCGCACCACGACGACAAGCGTCCGCGCCCGGCCGCCGCAGCATCGGGCGCCGAAGGCAGCTCGATCCGCGTCGGCGTCGAGAAGGTCGACCAGCTGATCAACCTGGTCGGCGAGCTCGTGATCACGCAGGCGATGCTCGCGGAAACCGCGAGCGCGTTCGATCCGGCGCTGCACGACCGCCTGTTCAACGGGATGGCGCAGCTCGAGCGCAACGCGCGCGACCTGCAGGAAGCGGTGATGTCGATCCGCATGATGCCGATGGACTACGTGTTCAGCCGCTTCCCGCGGCTCGTGCGCGACCTCGCCGGCAAGCTCGGCAAGCAGGTCGAGCTGGTCACGTTCGGCCAGGCGACCGAGCTGGACAAGAGCCTGATCGAGCGGATCATCGACCCGCTCACGCACCTCGTGCGCAACAGCCTAGACCACGGGATCGAGACGGTCGACAAGCGCGTCGCCGCCGGCAAGGACGGCGTCGGCCAGCTCGTGCTGTCGGCCGCGCATCACGGCGGCAACATCGTGATCGAGGTCAGCGACGACGGCGCGGGCCTGAACCGCGAGCGGATCCTCGCGAAGGCCGCGAAGCAGGGCATGCAGATTTCCGAAAACATCAGCGACGACGAAGTCTGGCAGCTGATCTTCGCGCCGGGCTTCTCGACCGCCGAAACCGTGACCGACGTGTCGGGCCGCGGCGTCGGGATGGACGTCGTGAAGCGCAACATCCAGTCGATGGGCGGCCATGTCGAGATCACGTCGCAGGCCGGTCGCGGCACGACCACGCGGATCGTGCTGCCGCTCACGCTGGCGATCCTCGACGGGATGTCGGTGAAGGTCGGCAGCGAGATCTTCATCCTGCCGCTGAATTTCGTGATGGAGTCGCTGCAGCCGTCGAACGACGACATCTACACGGTCGGCAACGGCGAGCGCGTGGTGCGCGTGCGCGGCGAATACCTGCCGCTCGTCGCGCTGCACGAGGTGTTCTCGGTCGAGGACGCGCGCACCGATCCGACCCAGGGCATCGTCACGATCATGGAAACCGAGGGGCGCCGCTTCGCGATGCTGATCGACGAGCTGGTCGGCCAGCAGCAGGTGGTCGTGAAGAACCTCGAAACCAACTACCGCAAGGTGCACGGCATCTCTGCGGCGACCATTCTCGGCGACGGCAGTGTCGCGCTGATCGTCGACGTCGCGGCGCTGAACCGCGAAACCCGTGCGACGCACGGCGCCCGAGCCGGCGCCGAGCTCGCCATTTTCTGACTCTCGCCATTCAACCGATTGGGGGCAAACGTGTCCGCTGAAGTCCAAATGATCAATCCGGCCGCGGCGAACGCGGCAACCAGCCGCCGCGATGCGGAGCAGGGCGATGCGACGGGCCAGGAATTCCTCGTCTTCACGCTCGGCGACGAGGAGTACGGGATCGACATCCTGAAGGTGCAGGAAATCCGCGGCTACGACAGCGTCACGCGCATCGCGAACGCGCCGGACTTCATCAAGGGCGTGATCAACCTGCGCGGGATCATCGTGCCGATCGTCGACATGCGGATCAAGTTCCATCTCGGCCGCGTCGAGTACGACCACCAGACGGTGGTGATCATCCTGAACGTGTCGAACCGCGTGGTCGGGATGGTGGTCGACGGCGTGTCGGACGTGCTGACGCTGCAGACCGACCAGATCATGCCGGCGCCGGAATTCGGCGCGACGCTGACGACCGAGTACCTCACGGGCCTCGGCACGGTCGACGGCCGGATGCTGATCCTGATGGACATCGAGAAGCTGATGTCGAGCCGGGAAATGGCGCTGATCGAGACGCTCGGCGCGTAAGCGCGCCGCGCGCGCAGGAACTTCGGGAGAATCTGCAATGTTGCATAACTGGTCGATCCGCACGACGCTCACGGCGGTCGGACTCATCCTCGTGGGCCTGGCCGCCGCGGTCGGCGGGCTCGGCCTCTACGCGCTCGATCGCGCGAGCCGCTCGCTCGACGAGATCGCGCACGTCGACTTGCCGGCGATCCATGCGCTCGACGACACGTCGGCGCAGTTGCTGCGCGCGCGCGTGGCGCTCGACCGCTTCCGCACCCTGACCGAAGCCGGCAACACGGCCGAGGCGGGCAAGGTGCTCGACCGCGCGCAGGAGCTGTACGCGAAGTCGAGCCAGAACTGGCAGGCGTTCCAGGCCACGCCGAAGCTCGGCATCGAGCAGGCGCTCGTCGACGAGCTCACCGCACGCTATACGACGATCGTGAAGGAAGGCGTCGAGCCCGAGTTCGCGGCCGCGCGCGCGGGCGACATGGCCGCGTATCACGCGGTCGCCGACACGAAGATCAGCCCGATGTTCGTCGCGTACGACCAGACGGCATCGGCCGTGGTCGCGGCGCTGCAGAAGCGCGCGAACGACCGCCAGACCGCGACGCAGTCGCAGATCTCGCTGATGATCGGCCTGATCGCGGCCGGCATCGCGATCGCGTTCGTCGTCGTGATCGCGATCCGCTTCGTGCTGCGCGGGCTGATCGTGAAGCCGCTCGAGGACGCGATCGCGCACTTCGAGCGGATCGCCGGCGGCGACCTCACGCAGCCGGTGAACGTCTTCAGCAACAATGAGATCGGCCGCCTGTTCGGCGGCATCAAGCGGATGCAGGACGCCGTGACGGCGATGGTGCAGGCCGTGCATCGCGGCACCGAATCGATCGACGTCGGCGCGCGCGAGATCTCGACCGGCAACACCGACCTGTCGCAGCGCACCGAGGAGCAGGCCGCGTCGCTGCAGGAAACCGCATCGAGCATGGAGCAGCTCACCGGCACCGTGCGGCAGAACGCGGAGAACGCGCGGCAGGCGAGCCAGCTCGCGGTAAACGCGTCCGACATCGCGACGCAGGGCGGCGAGGTGGTCGGCCAGGTCGTGTCGACGATGCAGGACATCGCGGCCAGCTCGGGCAAGGTCGTCGACATCATCGGCACGATCGAAGGCATCGCATTCCAGACCAACATCCTCGCGCTGAACGCGGCGGTCGAAGCCGCGCGGGCCGGCGAGCAGGGCCGCGGCTTCGCGGTGGTCGCGGGCGAAGTGCGCTCGCTCGCGCAGCGCAGCGCGAGCGCCGCGAAGGAAATCAAGCAGCTGATCGGCGATTCGGCCGAGAAGGTCGACAGCGGGTCGGCGCTCGTCGCGCGGGCCGGCTCGACGATGGACGAGATCGTGCAGGCCGTGCGCCGCGTGACCGACATCATGGGCGAGATCAGCGCCGCGTCGGACGAGCAGTCGACCGGCATCGAGCAGGTCAATCGCGCGGTCGGCCAGATGGATTCCGTCACGCAGCAGAACGCGGCGCTCGTCGAGCAGGCCGCGGCGGCCGCCGCGTCGCTCGAGGAGCAGACGCGCCAGATGAAGGCGGTCGTGTCGGCGTGGCGCGTCGCGGGCGGCATCGCGCTCGTCGCGCCGTCGCGCGGCGCCGCACGCCCGGCCGCGCACGCATCGGCGCCGGCGCCGGCGCTGGCGTCGCCGTCGGAACGCCGCCATGTAACCGCGCCGGCCGCATTGCCGGCACCGCAGGCGGCCGCTCAGCCGGCGCGCCGCGCGTCGCCTGCGCCCGCGTCGCATGCGTCACATGCATCGGCACCGGCCGCGAGCCACGAAACGAAGCGTGCGCCGGACGCCGCCGCACGCGCGGCGAAGGAAGCGCCGGCCGCGGGCGGCTACGGCCCGCGTCTCGCGAAGGCGGCCGCCGCACCGGCGCACAAGCCGGCCGACAAGCCCGCGCTGGTGCGTCCGGCGCTGAGCAGCGAGAAGCCGGCGCTGGCCGCGGCCGGCACGTCCGATGACGACTGGGAGACCTTCTAAGCCATGCCGTCTGCGCGCGCACCGTTTCGACCCGATGCACCGGATGCCTCGCCCCGCGCGGGCGAGCCGGGGCGCGACTTCGCGTTCACCGGCGCGGATTTCGCACGCATCCGCGCGCTGATTCATCAACGCGCGGGCATCTCGCTGTCCGAGCACAAGCGCGACATGGCGTACAGCCGGCTCGCGCGCCGGCTGCGCGCCCGCGGCCTCGACACGTTCCGCGACTACCTCGACCTGCTCGAGCAGGAGGACGATCCGCTCGAGTGGGAGGCGTTCACCAACGCGCTGACGACGAACCTGACCGCGTTCTTCCGCGAGTCGCACCATTTCCCGATCCTGGCCGACTTCGTGAAGGGGCGCGCGGCGCCCGTGTCGGTGTGGTGCTCGGCGGCGTCGACCGGCGAGGAGCCCTATTCGATCGCGATCACGCTGATCGAGGCGCTCGGCGAATCGGCTGCGCGCGGCGCATCGATCCTCGCGACCGACCTCGACACGCAGGTGCTCGCGAAGGCCGAGGCCGGCATCTATACGTACGACCAGGTCAAGCACCTGAGCCCGGAGCGGCTCAAGCGCTTCTTCCTGAAGGGCACCGGCGCGCAGGCCGGCCGCGTGAAGGTGCGCCCGGAGCTGCGCGCGATGATCCGCTTCGAGCAGCTGAACCTGACCGATGCCGACTACGGGATCGCGAAGCCGTTCGACGCGATCTTCTGCCGCAACGTGATGATCTATTTCGACAAGCCGACGCAGGGGCAGGTGCTGTCGCGCTTCGAGCCGCTCGTGAAACCGGGCGGGCTGCTGTTCGCCGGGCATTCGGAGAATTTCACCTACGTCTCGCAGGCGTTCCGGCTGCGCGGGCAGACGGTGTACGAGCTGACGCGCGCCCCGAAGGAAGTGCCCTTGGGGCACGACGCCGCGCCGGGCCTGCGCCCGCGCGGCGCGGCGCCGGCCGCGGCGGTGCCGCCGCGCGCCCATGCGCGTGCCGCGGGCGCCGCGCCCGCTTACGGAGAACGCGGATGAGCGCGCTGCCGATCGCCACCAATCGTTACTTCGACAACCACTTCGAGCGCCCCGGCGTGAAGCTGCTGCCGAACGAGTTCTACACGACGTCCGAGGACATGGTGCTGATGACCGTGCTCGGCTCGTGCGTCGCCGCGTGCCTGCACGACCCGATCGCGGGCATCGGCGGGATGAATCACTTCATGCTGCCCGACGACGGCGCCGACGCCGGCGCGGCCGCATCGGAGTCGATGCGCTACGGCGCGTATGCGATGGAAGTGCTGATGAACGAACTGATCAAGGCCGGCGGGCGCCGCGAGCGCCTCGAGGCGAAGGTGTTCGGCGGCGCGGCCGTGCTGGCAGGGATGACGACCATCAACATCGGCGACCGCAACGCGGATTTCGTGCGCCGCTATCTCGCGCTCGAGCGCATCCGCATCACCGCGGAGGACCTGCAGGGCGTGCACCCGCGCAAGGTCGCGTTCATGCCGCGCAGCGGGCGCGCGATGGTGAAGAAGCTGCGGCTGCAGGTGCCGGGCGTGACCGAGCGCGAAGCCGCGCTGGCGCGCGAGGCCGACCGCGTGCACGCCGCCCGGACGCGCGCGCACGTCGAGCTGTTCGCGGCGAAGCGCCCGGCCGCGCCGCCGCCGGCGCGCCCGCGCATCGAGCTGTTCGGCGCACGCGGCGGCGCGGGCGCGCAGCCGGCGAACGCGAAGGCCACCAGCCCGAACGCCGGCAGCCCGTACGCGGCCAACCATTCGAGAAAGCAGGAGGCATGACCGCAGTGCAGAAGATCAAAGTGTTGTGCGTCGACGATTCGGCGCTGATCCGCAGCCTGATGACGGAGATCATCAACAGCCAGCCCGACATGACGGTATGCGCGACCGCGCCGGATCCGCTCGTCGCGCGCGAACTCATCAAGCAGCACAACCCGGACGTCCTGACGCTGGACGTCGAAATGCCGCGCATGGACGGCCTCGACTTCCTCGAGAAGCTGATGCGCCTGCGGCCGATGCCGGTCGTGATGGTGTCGTCGCTGACCGAGCGCGGCTCCGAGATCACGCTGCGCGCGCTCGAACTCGGCGCGGTGGATTTCGTCACGAAGCCGCGCGTCGGAATCCGCGACGGCATGCTCGACTACGCGGAAAAGCTCGCGGACAAGATCCGCGCGGCGTCGCGCGCCCGCGTGCGCCAGGCGCCGCAGCCGCAGGCCGCGGCGCGCACCGCGAGCGGCCAGCCGGCCGCGCCGATGATCAACAACCCGCTCGTCAGTACCGAGAAGCTGATCATCATCGGCGCGTCGACGGGCGGCACCGAGGCGATCCGCGAGGTGCTGACGCCGCTGCCGCCGGATGCGCCGGCGGTGCTGATCGCGCAGCACATGCCGCCCGGCTTCACGAAGTCGTTCGCGCAGCGGCTGAATGGCCTGTGCCGGATCGCGGTGAAGGAAGCCGAGCACGGCGAGCGCGTGCTGCCGGGCCATGCGTACATCGCACCGGGCCATGCGCACCTGCTGCTCGCGCGCAGCGGCGCGAACTACATCGCGCAGCTGTCCGACGAGCCGCCGGTGAACCGCCACCGGCCGTCGGTCGACGTGCTGTTCCGCTCGGCGGCGCAGCACGCGGGCAAGAACGCGATCGGCGTGATCCTCACGGGGATGGGGCGCGACGGCGCGGCCGGCCTGCTGGACATGAAGCGCGCGGGAGCCCACACGTTCGCGCAGGACGAGGCGAGCTGCATCGTGTTCGGGATGCCGCGCGAGGCGATCGCGCTCGGCGGCGCGGACGAGGTCGCGCCGCTTGCCGAGATGAGCCGGCGCGTGATGGCGCGGCTGGCGACGATGGGTGACCGCGTGCAACGCGTCTGAATGAAATGTCACGGGGCACGTGCGAAGCCGCGGGCCCCGACGGTAACGAATCTGCAAAGGAACGACGATGGACAAGAGCATGAAAATCCTGGTGGTGGACGATTTCCCGACGATGCGCAGGATCGTCCGCAACCTGCTCAAGGAACTGGGCTACACGAACGTCGACGAAGCCGAGGACGGCGCGGCCGGCCTCGCGCGCTTGCGCGGCGGCGGCTTCGACTTCGTGATCTCGGACTGGAACATGCCGAACCTCGACGGCCTCGCGATGCTGAAGGAAATCCGCGCGGACGCGACGCTCACGCATCTGCCGGTGCTGATGGTCACGGCCGAGTCGAAGAAGGAGAACATCATCGCGGCCGCGCAGGCCGGCGCGAGCGGCTACGTCGTGAAACCGTTCACGGCCGCGACGCTCGACGAGAAGCTGAACAAGATCATCGACAAGATGGCCAAGGCCGGGAGCTGACGTGAACGAGCCGATCCATGCGGCGCTCGCCGGCGCTGCGTTCAGCGCCGACGGCCACGCCGAAGGCGCCGATTACGCGAGCGACCGGATCCTCGCGCGCATCGGCCACGTCACGCGCACGCTGCGCGATTCGATGCGCGAGCTCGGGCTCGACAAGCATGTCGAGCGCGCGGCGGAAGCCGTGCCCGATGCACGCGACCGGCTGCGCTACGTCGCGACGATGACCGAGCAGGCGGCCGAGCGCGTGCTGAACGCGATCGAGGTCGCGAAGCCGGTGCAGGCGCGCATCCAGAGCGAGGCCGAGGCGCTTGACGCGCGCTGGGCGCAGTGGTACGCGGCGCCGATCGAGCATGCGGACGTGCGCGAGCTGATGGACGACACGCGCACGTTCCTGCGCGCGCTGCCCGAAGCGACGTCCGCGACCAGCGCGCAGCTGCTCGAGATCATGCTCGCGCAGGATTTCCAGGACCTGACCGGGCAGGTGATCAAGAAGATCATGGACATGGTCTATCTGATCGAGCAGCAGCTGCTCACCGTGCTCGTCGAGAACATCGCGCCCGAGCGGCGCGAGCAGTTCGCGGCGACCGCGGCCGCGCTCGCGGCCGAGCAGATCAGCGCGACCGGCAGCCCCGAGTCGCTGCTGAACGGGCCGCAGATCGCACCGGAAGGCAAGTCCGACGTCGTGCAGGACCAGGCGCAGGTCGACGACCTGCTCGCGAGTCTCGGCTTCTGACCGTGCCGCACCGCACGCCACCGCGCCGCTCTCCGTTCGCGGAGCGCCCGGTGTGCGTGGCTTTCACCCTGCCTCTCCCGCCGAGCCCCCCCGCGCGCGCGGGTCGTGTCGCTCGTCATGCTGCGCCGCGTCATGCATCGTTGATTTGACACTCCGACACACTCCGCAGGCATACTACGCATCAGCAGCAACGAAGCGTCATTCTTAAGACTTTGATTTGTTGGCCCGCGGCGCCGTGCCTGATGGCGGCACCGCCGGCAACGAAGCCAGTCCCTTTGGGGGGGAACGTGAAGCTGAAACGCTTGGGCTGGGCCGCCGCGCACGCGACGGCTGCAATGGGTGTGCTGTGGGCCGTCCACGCACAGGCCGAACTGGGCGGCGCACCGATGTCGCCGCCGGCGGACGATCACGCCGCCACGGTGCGCGCGCTGCAGCGCGCGATGCGCTCCGCCGACGGCGCGCAGGCGAGCGCGGCCGCCTACACCGTCCGCGAGATCACGCTCGGATCGGGCACCGTCATCCACGAATACGCGAGCGCGGCCGGCACCGTGTTCGGCCTCGCCTGGCGCGGGCCGAGCATGCCGGATCTCGAGTCGCTGCTCGGCAGCTATTTCCCGCAGTACACGGCCGGCGTCCAGGCGGCGCATGCGGCGCGCGGCTGGCGCGCGCCCGTGTCCGTCGACACGAGCGGCCTCGTGATCCGCACGGGCGGCCACATGGGCGCCTTCGCGGGCCAGGCGTGGCTGCCGGCGGCGCTGCCTGCCGGGCTGACCGGCAACGACATCCAGTGACAGCGGGAGAGCGATCTTGAGAATTCCTCGTACCTTCAGGCGCTGGCTCGGGCTGCTGAGCGTCGCGGCCGTGACGGCCATGCTCGTGACCGCCTGCGGCGGCGGCGATGACAACGGCGGCGGCAGCGGCGGCGGCAATGGCGGCGGCTCCAACGTATCGGACGGCAATACCGCGAACACGGCCGTGATCACGGTCGGCACCGGCGTCGCGCACGTGATCAACATCCCGACCGTCAACGTGAAGATCTGCGTGCCGGGCACGACGAACTGCCAGGTGGTCAACAACGTGCTCGTCGACACCGCGTCGTACGGGCTGCGGCTGGTCAGCAGCGCGCTGTCGTCGGGCGTGTTGAACAACCTGCCGCAGACGACGAGCGGCGGCGCGCCGGTCGCCGAGTGCGGCAAGTTCGTGTCGAGCTTCACGTGGGGCTCGGTGCGTACCGTCGACCTGTCGATCGGTACCGAGCAGGCGGGTTCGCTGCCGGTGCAGATCATCGGCGATCTCGGCACGACCAACGTACCGAGCTCCTGCTCGAACAACGGCGCCAGGACGTCGGCCAACACGGCGAGCGACCTCGGCGCGAACGGCATCCTCGGCATCGGGCCGGCGCCGGTCGATTGCGGCACGAGCTGCGCGACGTCGACGTCGGCGACGTCCAACAACTACTACGCGTGCCCGAACGGCAATGCGAGCTGCGCCGTGGCGCTGGTGCCGGTCGCGCAGCAGGTGGCCAACCCGGTCCATCGCTTCGCGACCGACAACAACGGCGTGATCGTGCAGATGCCGAACATCTCGAGCAGCGGGCAGGGCAGCGCGACGGGCCTGCTGACGTTCGGGATCGGCACGCAGGGCAACAATGCGCTGGGGGCGTCGACGGTGCTGACGTCGACGACGACGGGCGACGTGAGTGCGACGTTCCTCGGCGGCAACGTGACCGCGTTCTTCGATACGGGCTCGAACGCGTACTTCTTCAACGATTCGGCGCAGAAGGCCTGTACGACCAACACGCAGTTCTACTGCCCGTCGTCGACGACCACTTATACGGCGACGCTGACCGGCCAGAACGGGAAGTCGGGCGGCGTGTCGATGCCCGTCGCGAACGCCGATTCGCTGTTCGCGAATGCGTCGACGTTCGCGTTCAACGACATCGCCGGCCCGTTCGGCGCGGCCGGCTGGCTCGATCTCGGCATGCCGCACTTCTACGGCAAGACGATTTACTTCGGGATGGACCGGACCGCGACCGGCGGCGCGCAGCCTTACGTCGCGTTCTGATCGCGCACGGACGGCAGCAGCACGAAGGGGGCGAGCGATCGCCCCTTTTTTATGGTTCAACCCGGATTACCGGGGAACGCCGCGCCAGCGCCTACGATATAAGACCGGCACCGGTGCCGGCACGACATCGAGGAGACAGCGCCATGAGCCAGCGTATCCAACGCATCACGCCGTTTCTGTGGTTCGACCACGACGCCGAGGCGGCCGCCCGCTTCTACGTGTCGGTGTTCGACGACGCGCGCATCCTGCACGTCGCCCGTTACGGCAAGTCCGGCGCGCAGGCGTCGGGGCAGGCGGAGGGCACGGTGATGACGGTGTCGTTCGAACTGGACGGGCAGGCGTTTCTCGCGCTGAACGGCGGCCCGGCGTTCCCGCTCACACCGGCCGTGTCGTTCGTCGTCAACTGCCGCGACCAGCAGGAGATCGACCGCTACTGGGCGGCCCTGGCCGAAGGCGGCGACGAGCGCGCGCAGCAGTGCGGCTGGCTGCGCGACCGCTTCGGCGTGTCGTGGCAGGTGGTGCCGGTGCAGATGCCCGAACTGATGGCGGGCGACCCGGCACGCGCCGAACGCGTGATGGCGCAGGTGATGAAGATGAAGAAGCTCGATCTCGGCGCGTTGCAGCAGGCGGCGGCCGGCTAGCGAACGCCGGCCGGGACGTGCCGTTTCGACGTGCGCACGCGACGTCCGACGATATTCCCGGCCGGTCGGTCAATCAGCGCAGAACGATCGTTTCGATTATCGATCGAGATGCGTTTCACGCTGGTGTAATCAAGTCGTGGATTATCTTGCTGCTATTTGCGTCAGGTCGTCGCGATTATAAAAATGACGTGACATGCGCGCTGGCGATACGGCACGCTGCCGCTGCGGCCGCTCCGGTAATGCGAAAGACGGCGTGAGAGACGGTCAGCATGCGAAAGGAGATGCGATGCGAAGAAATTCAAACTTATAATGCCCGCGTTGTTTCCGAGGTCGTCGATATAAAACATGAGGGCAATAAGATGAGTTTCAGTGAAGCCGTTCGTGCCGCACTCAATCAATACGCGAAATTCGAGGGCCGCGCGCGCCGCGCGGAATACTGGTATTTCGCGTTGCTCACGAGCGTCGTGTCGATCCTCTGCCAGGCGATCACCATGGTGGGGCCGGACACGAGCGCGATCTCGCTGCTGCTGATGATCGTCGCGGCCGTCGTGTCGCTCGCGCTGGTGCTGCCGAGCCTCGCGGTCACCGTCCGCCGCCTGCACGATACGGGCCGCTCGGGCTGGTTCCTGCTGATCGCGCTCATTCCGCTCGTCGGCGGGATTCTGCTGCTCGTGTGGATGTGCTCGCGCGGCACCAACGGCCCGAACCGTTACGGCTCGGATCCGATTCCGGCGATCTGAGCGCCGCCCGCCCCGACGCGCGACGCCGTCGTGTCGGGGCGGGCCGACGATCGCTTCACGGCTGCCTTGCTTCGCGGCTTGGCTGCTTGGCAGATCCCACGCTTCACCGTTTCCCCATTTCCCGCTTCGCCGCTTCGCCGCTTCCCCGCTTCACACCTTCATCCACGTCACCACGTCACCACGTCACCACGTCACCACGTCACCGCGCCACCGCGCCCGCGAACGCGGTTTCCATCGTCTCCCCGCGCGCCGCACCCGCCCGCCGGCTGCCCGCCGGCTGTCCGCCGCCCCCGCTCGCCCGATTCCTCGAAATACCCCCCTTTCCAGGCTTTGCTCGACCGATCGGCGTTTGACGGGCGCATGAATAATCGGTGTCACTGGAGAACGGCATTTCGCCGTACCCGACTGGAGGCCCCGTGGCAGACGAGAGCGATCTCGACAGAACCGAAGCCGCCACTCCGAGGCGCCGCGAGAAGGCGCGCGAGGAGGGGCAGGTCGCGCGTTCGCGCGAGCTGGCTTCGTTCGCGCTGCTCGCGGCCGGGTTCTACGGCGCGTGGCTGCTCGCGGGTCCGTCGGGCGCCCACCTCCAGACGATGCTGCGCGGTGCGTTCGCGTTCGATCGCGCGACCGCGTTCGACACGCACCGGATGCTGTCGGCGGCCGGCAGCGCGAGCCTCGAGGGTCTCGCCGCGCTGCTGCCGATCCTGGCGCTCACCGGCCTCGCCGCGCTGCTCGCGCCAATGGCGCTCGGCGGCTGGCTGATCTCGCAGAAGACCTTCGAGCTGAAGTTCGACCGCCTGAACCCGATCTCGGGCCTGGGCCGGATGTTCTCGATCCAGGGGCCGATCCAGCTCGGGATGTCGCTCGCGAAAACGCTCGTCGTCGGCGGGATCGGCGGGATCGCGATCTGGCGCAGCAAGGACGAGCTGCTCGGTCTCGCGACCCAGCCGCTCGGCTCGGCGCTCGCCGATGCGATGCATCTGGTCGCCGTGTGCTGCGGCACGACGGTCGCCGGGATGCTGGTGGTCGCCGCGCTCGATGTGCCTTACCAACTCTGGCAGTACAACAAGAAGTTGCGCATGACGAAGGAAGAAGTGAAGCGCGAGCATCGCGAGAACGAAGGCGATCCGCACGTGAAGGGCCGCATCCGCCAGCAGCAGCGCGCGATCGCGCGGCGCCGGATGATGGCCGCCGTGCCGAAGGCCGACGTGGTCGTCACGAACCCGACGCACTTCGCCGTCGCGCTGCAGTACACGGACGGCGAGATGCGTGCGCCGAAGGTCGTCGCGAAGGGCGTGAACCTCGTCGCTGCGCGCATCCGCGAACTCGCGGCCGAGCACAACGTGCCGCTGCTCGAGGCGCCGCCGCTCGCGCGTGCGCTGTATCACAACGTCGAACTCGAACGCGAGATTCCCGGCTCGCTGTACTCGGCTGTCGCCGAAGTGCTCGCGTGGGTCTACCAGCTCAAGCGTTTCCGCTCGGAAGGCGGCGCCTTCCCGGCCGCGCCGGTCGATCTCGACGTGCCGGCCGACCTCGACAAGGGGTCGTCGGTCGCCGCCGCCGACGAGCGTGAAGAAGCCGAAGACACGCTCGGCAAGCAAGGGAACGCAGCATGAGCACCCCGACCACCGGCCTGTTCGCCAAACGCCCGAACCCGTTCGCGGGCACCAACCTGCGCGCGCTCGCGGGTCCGATCCTCATCTGCATGATCCTGGGGATGATGATCCTGCCGCTGCCGCCGCTGCTGCTGGATCTGCTGTTCACGTTCAACATCGCGCTGTCGGTGATGGTGCTGCTCGTCAGCATGTACACGATGAAGCCGCTCGACTTCGCGGCGTTCCCGAGCGTGCTGCTGTTCTCGACGCTGTTGCGGCTGTCGCTGAACGTCGCGTCGACGCGCGTCGTGCTGCTCGAAGGCCACACCGGCCCCGACGCGGCCGGCCAGGTGATCGAGGCGTTCGGCCACTTCCTCGTCGGCGGCAATTTCGCGGTCGGCATCGTCGTGTTCGTGATCCTGATGATCATCAACTTCATGGTGATCACGAAGGGCGCGGGGCGGATCGCCGAAGTGTCCGCGCGCTTCACGCTCGACGCGATGCCCGGCAAGCAGATGGCGATCGACGCCGACCTGAACGCGGGCCTCATCAACGAGGAACAGGCGCGCAAGCGGCGCCTCGCCGTGTCGCAGGAAGCCGAGTTCTACGGGTCGATGGACGGCGCGTCGAAGTTCGTGCGCGGCGACGCGATCGCGGGCCTGATCATCATGGCGATCAACGTGATCGGCGGGCTGATCGTCGGAATGGTGCAGCACGACATGAGCTTTGCAGCGGCCGGCACCAACTACACGCTGCTGACGATCGGCGACGGCCTCGTCGCGCAGATCCCGTCGCTCGTGATCTCGACCGCGGCCGGCGTGATCGTGTCGCGCGTCGCGACCGACGAGGACATCGGCACGCAGATCACCGGCCAGCTGTTCACCAACCCGCGCGTGCTCAACATCACCGGCGCGATCATCGTGCTGATGGGGCTGATCCCGGGCATGCCGCACGTCGCGTTCCTCGCGCTCGGCGGCGGCGCGATCTGGCTGGCCCGCACGCAGACGCGTCGCGCGGCGGCCCGCGTGGCGGCCGGCGACGTGACCGAGATCGCACCGCCCGCCGCGCTGCCGGGCGACAGCCACGAGGCGACCTGGGACGACGTGCAGCTGATCGATCCGCTCGGCCTCGAAGTCGGCTACCGGCTGATCCCGCTCGTCGACAAGAACAGCGACGGCGAGCTGCTCAAGCGCATCAAGAGCATCCGCAAGAAATTCGCGCAGGAAATCGGCTTCCTGCCGCCGGTGATCCACATCCGCGACAACCTCGAGCTGCGGCCGAACGCATACCGGATCGCGCTGAAGGGCGTCGAGATCGGCACGGGCGAAGTGTTCCCGGGCCAGTGGCTCGCGATCAACCCGGGCCAGGTGACGGCCGCGCTGCCGGGCGCCACGACGCAGGATCCGGCGTTCGGGTTGCCGGCCGTGTGGATCGACGTCGCGATGCGCGAGCAGGCGCAGGTGTACGGCTACACGGTCGTCGATGCGAGCACGGTCGTCGCGACCCACCTGAACCATCTGGTCGTGCAGCACGCGGCCGAGCTGCTCGGCCGCCAGGAAGTGCAGTCGCTCGTCGAGCGCACCGGCAAGGATGCGCCGTCGCTCGTCGAGGACCTCGTGCCGAAGACGATCTCGCTGACGACGCTGCAGAAAGTGCTGCAGAACCTGCTCGAGGAAGGCGTGCCGATCCGCGACATGCGCACGATCCTCGAGGCCGTGTCCGAACACGCGGGCCGCGGCGACGCGTACGAGATCACCGCCGCGGTGCGGCTGTCGCTCGGCCGGGCGATCACGCAGCAGTGGTATCCGGGCGCGGGCGAGATGCAGGTGATGGGCCTCGATTCGAATCTCGAGCGCGTGCTGTCGCAGGCGCTCGCCACCGGCGCGAACCCGGGCCTCGAACCCGGCCTCGCGCACAACCTTCTGACCGGCACGCAGCAAGCGATGCTGCGTCAACAGAATCTCGGGCTGCCGCCCGTGCTGCTGGTGCAGCACGCGCTGCGCGCGATGCTCGCGCGTTTCCTGCGCCGCAGCCTGCCGCAACTGAAAGTGCTGTCGTATGCCGAAGTGCCGGACACGCGCACGATCAAAGTCGTTAACGTCATCGGGGGTTCCGCTTGAACATTCGCAAATTCACCGGCGCGACCAGCCGCGACGCGCTCCGCCTCGTGCGCGAGGCACTGGGTGCCGACGCCGTCGTGCTGTCGAACCGCACGCTCGATGACGGCAGTGTCGAAATCGTCGCGCTCGCCGATTCGGATCTCGCCGCGGTCGCGCCGCCGGCCGCGGCCCGGGCGCGCAGCCTTCCGCCGCGCACGCCGGAATCCGTGCCGGCCGCAGCCGTGCCGGGCATCGTGTCGCGCCCGGGTGCCGGGCTCGCGCGCCCGGCCGTCAATCCGTATGCGGCAGGCGAGGGTGGGCTCCCGGACGTGTTTTCCTCGGTGTTCGGCGCGCGCGCCGAAGCGACGGAGCCGGCCGCGGAACCGACCGCCTTCGACGCGGATGCCGACGCGCACGCAACGGCCGCGGCATCGGTTGCGCCCGTTGCGCCGATCACCGCTGCCGGCACGCCGTCGGCAGCGTCCGAACCCGCGCCGTGGCTCGTCGAGCACGCGAAACGCCTGACCCAGCAGCGCGAAGCGCTGATCGCCCGCGCGCAGGCCGCGCCGGCCGCCCCGCAAGCGCCGGCCCGCATGCAGCAGGACGCCGCATCCGCGACGCCGGCCGCCTGGGCGCGCGACATCGTGCGCGACGCCGAGCGCCGGATGCCGCCGGCTGCCGCCGCGACGGCCCGTCAGGGCGAAACGGGCGCCGCGAAGCCGGCCGAACGCACGCGCCTGTCCGCCGAGGCTGCCGCCGCGGTGGCCGACGCGGTGAAGGCGCGCGTCGAGAGCATCGTCAACGACACGGTGATGCACGAGCTCGGCGCGATGCGCGGGATGATGGAAGCGCAGTTCGACAGCCTGATGTGGCACGACCGCCAGCGCCGCAGCCCGGTGCACGGCGCGCTGACCCGGCACCTGTTCTCGGCCGGCTTCTCCGCGCAGCTGGTGCGCATGCTGGTCGACAACCTGCCGTCCGGCGACGGCGCGCAGACCTTCGAGCAGGCCGCCGACTGGGCGCAGTCGGTGCTCGCGGCGAACCTGCCGGTGCTCGAGAGCGAAGACGCGCTGATGGAGCGCGGCGGCGTGTTCGCGCTGATGGGGCCGACCGGCGTCGGCAAGACGACCACCACCGCGAAGCTCGCCGCGCGCTGCGTGATGCGCTTCGGCGCGAGCAAGGTCGCGCTGCTGACCACCGACAGCTACCGGATCGGCGGCCACGAGCAGCTGCGCATCTTCGGCAAGATCCTCGGCGTCCCCGTGCATGCGGTGAAGGATGCGGGTGATCTCGAGCTCGCGCTGTCCGAGCTGCGCAACAAGCACATCGTGCTGATCGACACGATCGGCATGAGCCAGCGCGACCGCGCGCTGTCCGACCAGATCGCGATGCTGCACGGTGCGAACGCGCCGGTGCAGCGCCTGCTGCTGCTCAACGCGACGAGCCACGGCGACACGCTCAACGAGGTCGTCCAGGCCTACCGCAGCGCGGCCGACCATCCGCACGCGGCACACCCCGATCTCGCCGGCTGCATCCTGACCAAGCTCGACGAGGCGACCCACCTCGGCGGCGTGCTCGACACGGTGATCCGCTACAAGCTGCCGGTCCACTACGTGTCGACCGGCCAGAAGGTGCCGGAGAACCTGTACGTCGCGTCGACCAAATTCCTGCTGAAGAGCGCGTTCTGTGTGCCGCGCGACGGCTCGCCCTTCGTGCCGCAAGACGAAGACATGCCGACGCTGCTGTCCGCACTGACCGCACGTTCCACCGCCGAGCTGCACGAGGTGCGATTTGGATAAACGGATCATCGATCAGGCCGAAGGGCTGCGGCGCCTGCTGGCCGGGCGCGCGTCGCGCATCGTCGCAGTGACGGGCGGGCCGGCGGGCGTCGGCTGCACGTCCACCGTCGTGAACCTCGCGGCGGCGCTGACCGCGCTCGGCAAGGACGTGCTCGTCGTCGACGAGCGCGCCGACGTGCACTCGGCCACGGCGACGCTCGCGGGCGCGTGGCTGCGCGACGGCGAACGCACGCGCGTCGCCGCCGGCTTCGGCCTGTGCGCGGCCGCGCGGCTCGCACGCGACGGCTACGACGATACGGAACTGAGCGACTTCGTCGACGGCCAGGCCGACATCGTGCTGGTCGACGCGCAGCTCGGCGCCGACGGCGGGTTCTCCGCGCTCGCGCGCGAGGCGCACGACGTGCTGATCGTCACGCGGGTCGCCGCGCAGGCGATCACCGAGGCGTACGCGTGCATGAAGCGGCTGCATTTCGCGCACGCGGTCGCGCAGTTCCGCGTGCTGACCAATCACGTCGGCAGCCACGCCGACGCGAGGACCGCATTCGACAACCTCGCGGGCGTCGCGAGCCGCTACCTGACGGTGTCGATCGCCGACGCCGGCTGCGTGAACGCCGATCCGCTCGTCGAGCATGCGCGCGACCTGATGCATACCGCGGTCGACGCGTTTCCGTCGTCGGCCGCCGCGCGCGATTACCGGCAGATTGCCGCCGACCTGCTGTACTGGCCGATGCGCCCGGGCACGGGCGCGGGGCGCGCCGTGCATGCGGGCGGCAAGCCGTCTTACGAGGCGGGTGCGGCGCACGCCGCGTGAGCGCCACCGCAAGGAGAGAGCCATGATGTACAACGCTCAGGGAAAGATGACCCAGGCCGACGTGCTCGCGCAATACGCGCCGCTCGTGCGGCGCCTGGGGCTGCAGCTCGTCGCGAAGATGCCGGCGAGCGTCGACCTCGACGACCTGATCCAGGCCGGCATGATCGGCCTGATGGACGCGGCCGGCCGCTACAAGGAAGACCAGGGCGCGCAGTTCGAGACCTACGCGACCCAGCGCATCCGCGGCGCGATGCTCGACGAGCTGCGCAGCAACGACTGGCTGCCGCGCAGCCTGCGCAAGACGTCACGCGAGGTCGAGCACGCGGTGCACCAGGTCGAGCAGCAGCTCGGCCGCTCGGCGAGCGAGACCGAGATCGCGCAGCACCTGAAGATGCCGCTCGACGAATACCAGGGGATGCTGCAGGACCTGCACGGCAGCCAGCTCATCTATTACGAGGATTTCGACCGCGCAGCCGACGACGAGCCGTTCCTCGACCGCTATCGCGTCGATCATGCCGATCCGCTGTCGGCGCTGCTCGACGACCACCTGCGCGAGGCGCTCGTCGACGCGATCGACCGGCTGCCCGAGCGCGAGAAGCTGCTGATGTCGCTGTACTACGAGCGCGGGCTGAACCTGCGCGAGATCGGCGCGGTGCTCGAAGTCAGCGAGTCGCGCGTGTGCCAGCTGCACAGCCAGGCCGTCGCGCGCCTGCGCGCGCGGTTGCGCGAACAGGCTTGGGTCGGCGCGGAGAACTGACCCTTTCATTGCGCCCACGCGCGCCGATGCCGCGCGCGGCGCGCATTTCCCGCGCCGATTTGCTACAATCCCTCCCGTTTTCCGAGGAGCGTTGCGACGGACCATCCTGCGTCCGCCAGGCTCGGAAAGCTTCACCAAGCAGCCGTGCGGCGATATTTGCACCGGCCCCGCTTCCTGAACGGCGCTCACGTCACCAATTTCTAGAACTTTTTTAGAAAGGAGGGCGTGATGAACGCCATTATCGATTCCCAGGCTTCCAAGGATTACATCGTCGCCGACATGGCGCTTGCCGGCTGGGGCCGCAAGGAACTGAACATCGCCGAGACCGAAATGCCGGGCCTCGTGCAGATCCGCGACGAATACAAGGCGCAGCAGCCGCTGAAGGGCGCGCGCATCGCCGGTTCGCTGCACATGACGATCCAGACCGGCGTGCTGATCGAGACGCTGAAGGCGCTCGGCGCGGACGTGCGCTGGGCGTCGTGCAACATCTTCTCGACGCAGGACCATGCCGCGGCCGCGATCGTCGAAGCCGGCACGCCGGTGTTCGCGTTCAAGGGCGAGTCGCTCGACGAATACTGGGAGTTCTCGCACCGCATCTTCGAATGGCCGAACGGCGAATTCGCGAACATGATCCTGGACGACGGCGGCGACGCAACGCTGCTGCTGATCCTCGGCTCGAAGGCCGAGAAGGACCGTTCGGTGATCGCGAAGCCGACCAACGAGGAAGAAGTCGCGCTGTACAAGTCGATCGCGAAGCACCTCGACGCGGACCCGACCTGGTACTCGACGCGCCTCGCGCACATCAAGGGCGTGACCGAAGAAACCACGACCGGCGTGCACCGCCTGTACCAGATGGAAAAGGACGGCCGCCTGCCGTTCCCGGCGTTCAACGTGAACGACTCGGTCACGAAGTCGAAGTTCGACAACCTGTACGGCTGCCGCGAATCGCTCGTCGACGGCATCAAGCGCGCGACCGACGTGATGATCGCGGGCAAGGTCGCGGTCGTCGCGGGCTACGGCGACGTGGGCAAGGGCTGCGCGCAGTCGCTGCGCGGCCTGGGCGCGACCGTGTGGGTCACCGAAATCGACCCGATCTGCGCGCTGCAGGCGGCGATGGAAGGCTACCGCGTCGTGACGATGGAATACGCGGCCGACAAGGCCGACATCTTCGTGACGGCGACCGGCAACTACCACGTGATCAACCACGATCACATGAAGGCGATGCGCCACAACGCGATCGTCTGCAACATCGGCCACTTCGACTCGGAAATCGATGTCGCGTCGACCCGCCAGTACCAGTGGGAAAACATCAAGCCGCAGGTCGACCACATCATCTTCCCGGACGGCAAGCGCGTGATCCTGCTGGCCGAAGGCCGCCTCGTGAACCTCGGCTGCGCGACCGGCCACCCGTCGTTCGTGATGTCGAACTCGTTCGCGAACCAGACGCTCGCGCAGATCGAGCTGTTCGTGCGCGGCAACGAGTACGAGAACAAGGTGTACGTGCTGCCGAAGCACCTCGATGAGAAGGTCGCGCGCCTGCACCTCGCGCGCATCGGCGCGAACCTGTCCGTGCTGTCGGACGAGCAGGCTGCGTACATCGGCGTGCAGAAGGACGGCCCGTTCAAGCCGAACCACTACCGCTACTGATGCGCCGCCGCCGCCGTGCCGCGTGCGTCCCGCATCGGGCGGGCGCGGTACGGCGGCACGGTGCCGGATCGCCGGCCGTCGCGTCATGTCCGCCGCTGCGCGGGCACGCGTGGCGGCCGGCGGCGGTCACCGAGCATTGACCGACCAGATCGACAACCGAACCGGAGCCCTCCATGAGCGTCATCCTCACCTGGGTCATCAACGCCCTCGCGCTGCTGATCATCACGTACCTCGTGCCGTCGATCCACATCAAGAGCTTCGGCACCGCGCTGATCATCGCGGTCGTGCTGGGCCTGATCAACACGGTGATCCGGCCGGTGCTGATCCTGCTGACGCTGCCCGTCACGATCGTCACGCTCGGGGTGTTCATCCTCGTCGTGAACGCGCTGTGCTTCTGGTTCGCGTCGTCGCTGCTGAAGGGGTTCGAGGTGTCGGGTTTCTGGTCGGCGTTCTTCGGTTCGATCCTGTACAGCATCGTGTCGTGGCTGCTGTCCGCGCTGATCTTCGGGCAGCGCGACATCGGCTGACGGCCGGGCTCACTCTTGCGAATCATGAAACCGATCGAACTCTCGTTTGAATTCTTCCCGCCGAAGACGGCGGAGGGCGTCGAGAAGCTGCGCGCGACGCGTGCGCAGCTGCTGCCGCTGAAGCCGAAATTCGTCTCCGTGACGTTCGGCGCCGGCGGCTCGACGCAGCAGGGCACGCTCGATACCGTGCTCGACATGCAGAAGGACGGCCTCGAGGCCGCGCCGCACCTGTCGTGCATCGGCTCGTCGCGCGACAACCTGCGCGCGATCCTCGACCAGTACCGCTCGCACGGCATCCGGCATATCGTCGCGCTGCGCGGCGACCTGCCGTCGGGGATGGGCGCGGTCGGCGAGCTGCGTTATGCGTCCGAGCTCGTCAGCTTCATCCGCGCCGAGCATGGCGACTGGTTCCACATCGAAGTCGCCGGCTATCCGGAATACCACCCGCAATCGCGCTCGCCGAAGGCCGACCTCGAGAACTTCGCGCGCAAGGTGAAAGCCGGCGCGAATTCCGCGATCACGCAATACTTCTTCAATGCCGACGCGTATTTCCGCTTCGTCGAGGATGCGCGCAAGCTGGGGGTGGACGTGCCGATCGTGCCGGGCATCATGCCGATCACGAACTTCTCGCAGCTGATGCGCTTCTCGG
This sequence comes from Burkholderia sp. Bp8986, assembly GCF_003854225.1. NCBI lineage: Bacteria > Pseudomonadati > Pseudomonadota > Betaproteobacteria > Burkholderiales > Burkholderiaceae > Burkholderia > Burkholderia sp. Bp8986. The sequence goes on from NZ_QTQM01000020.1 coordinate 85,256, forward strand.
AAATGTGCGGCGCGGAAGTGCCGCGCTGGGTCGCGCGCCGGCTCGAGAGCTTCGGCGACGATCGCGACGCGATCCGTGCGTTCGGCGCGGACGTCGTCACGAGCCTGTGCCAGCGCCTGATCGACGCGGGCGTGCCGGGCCTGCACTTCTATACGCTGAACGCGGCGGCCGCGACGCGGACTATCTGCGAACGGCTCTCCATGTAAGCGTCATCACGCGGTTGCATGCGTCGAAAGCCCCGCCGGCAAAACCGGCTGGGCTTTTTTTTCGCTGCCGGTCGGCCGGTCCGCCCGCCGCGCCGGCGTCAACGCTGCGCCTGCATCAGCGGCGGGCGCCGGTCGAACCACGGCCGCGCCTGTTCGAGCTGGCGCGCGAGTTTCAGCAGCAACGCATCGTCGGCGTGGCGCGCGACGAACTGCACGCCGATCGGCAGCCCGCGCGCGTTCCACCAGAGCGGCACCGACATCGCCGGCTGCCCCGTCAGGTTGAACAGCTCGGTGCAGCCGGCCCACGCGAACGCCTTCTCCGACGCCTTCGCGAGCATCTCGCGCAGCAGCGGTTTCACCGGCAGCGCGCCGAGCAGCTTCATCTGCGCGGCTTCGAGCGGCGTCGGCTGCAGCTCGCCGATCTTGACCGGCGGCCCCGCGAGCGTCGCGCACAGGATCGCGTCGTAGCGCGACACGAGGCCCGCGACCTGCACGGTGAGCTGGCGCTGCCATTCGAGCACGTCCGGCAGGCGCGCGCGGGCGACGCGCCTGCCGACGACGGCCATCGCCCACGTCGCCGGCTCGAACTCCGCGCGCTTCGGCGTGCGTCCGGTCAGCGCGCGCGCCCCCAGCACCAGCTCCTCGGCGATCGTCGCCCACAGCGTGAGAAAGGTTTCGGCCGCGCGCGCGTAGTCGATGTTCAGCGTCGCCGGTTCGACGTGATGGCCGAGCGATTCGACCAGCGCGGCCGCGTCGTCGAGCGCCGCGCGTGTGTCGCCAGCGAGCGCCGGCGCGAGCATCGGGTCGACGACGAGGCCGATCCGAAGCGGGCCGGGCGGCGCGTCGAGCGCGCCCAGAAAGGTGCCGGGCGCGCCGGGCGGCAGCGTCTGGCCGGTCGTCACGTCGAGCAGCAGCGCACTGTCGCGCACGCTGCGCGACACCGCATGCTGGACGACCAGCTCGCCGTTCGAAGGCAGGTCGACCAGCACCGGATTGCGGCTCGGCTTCAGGCCGAACAGCCCGCAGCACGACGCGGGGATCCGGATCGAGCCGCCGCCGTCGGACGCATGCGCGAGCGGCACGATGCCGGCCGCGACGGCCGCGGCCGCGCCGCCGCTCGAGCCGCCGGGCGTGTGATCGATGTCCCACGGATTGCGGCACGCGCCGAACAGCTCGGGTTCGGTGTACGGCATCTGGCCGATTTCCGACGTGTTGGTCTTGCCGAACACGTTGAGCCCGGCCGCGCGGCTGCGCGCGATCAGCGGCGAATCGTCGGCGGGGGCGAAGTAGCGGTAGTGCCGGCTGCCCATCGACAGCGGCAGCCCGGCGACCGCCGCGCCCAGATCCTTGACGAGATACGGGACGCCCGCGAACGGCGCGTCGGTGCCGGTGTCGCCGGCCTGCTCGGCCCCCTTGCGCGCGGCGTCGTAGTCCTGCAGCACGATCGCGTTGATCGCGCCGTTCACCGCCTCGGCCTGGCCGATCGCGGCGTCGAGCAGTTCGCGCGGGCTCGCCTTGCGTTCGCGCACGAGCGTGGCGAGGCCGATCGCGTCATGCGCGAGATAGTCCGAGTGCATCGCGGTCACCCCCGTTGTGACTCGTGGCGATGAAAGGAGGATAACGCGGGCCCGGCGCGCCGGACCCGCCGCCGACGGCCTTTACAGGTGTTCGGCGAGGAACGTCAGCGTGCGGCCGTGCGCGAGCGCCGCGGCGCGCTGGTTGTACGACGCGCGGTCGGTGCAGTTGAAGCCGTGCTCGGCGCCCGGGTACAGGTGGAACGACGCGTTGTGGCGGCCCGCGAACGCGGCCTTCACCTGCTCGACGGCGGCGAGCGGGATCGCGTGGTCGTTCTCCGCGTAGTGGAACAGGATCGGCTGCGTGATCTTGCCGGCGAGGTCGAGCGCATTCTGGATGCCGCCGCCGTAGTAGGCGACCGCCGCATCGACCTTGCCGGCCGCGGCCGCGCGGTACGCGAGCTGGCCGCCGAAGCAGTAGCCGATCGCGGCGACCTTGCCGGCGACTTCGGGGCGCGCGCGCAACGCGTCGGCGGCCGCGCCGATGTCCGCGACCGCGAGGCCCACGTCGGTCTTCTTCATCAGCTCGATGCCCTTGTCGCGATCGGCGCCTTCGTAGGTCAGTTCGACGCGCGGCTGCGTGCGCCAGAACACGTCCGGCGCGAGCGCGACGAAGCCGTCGGCCGCGTACTGGTCGGCGACCGCGCGAATGTGCGCGTTCACGCCGAAGATTTCCTGGATGATGATGACGGCGGGGCCCTTGCCGCGCTTGGGCAGCGCGAGATAGCCGCCGAAGCTGTCGTTACCGGTCGGGATGTCGATCCATTGGGCTGTCACGTTTGAACTCCTGGCGAACGGGCGCGCGACATGCGCGCCGCGGATGGAAATGGAGGCGGCCCAGTGTGCCACCAATCCCCGGACGCTGCAGCGCGCGCAAGCGGCGCGCCGGCCGGGTATGCGCGGCTCGAACCCGCGTGCCGAACCCGCTTCTCGCGCAGCGATCGTTTCGATCTCGATTATTCATTTTTCGGCGGCGTGCGGCTTCGATAGAGTCGACGTGTCGGCCTTTACAAAGCGCTTTCGCGCATCGCCCCCGAAGGATTCGCCATGCCAGCCCGTGCATTTTCCACCCCGTTTTCCGAACGCTTCGGCCTGCGCCTGCCGCTCGTGCAGGCGCCGATGGTCGGCGCGACCACGGCCGCGATGGTCGCGGGCGCGTCCAACGCCGGCGCGCTCGGCAGTCTCGGCGCCGGCGCGTTCGAGCCGGACCGTCTCGCGACCGAAGTCACCGCGATTCGCGCGGCGACTTCGCGTCCGTTCGCCGTGAACCTGTTCGTGTTGCCCGACGCCGCGCCCGACGCGGCGACCGTCGCTCGCGCGCTCGCCGCGATCGATCCGTTGAACGCGACGCTCGGGCTGCCGCCGGGCAGCACGCCCGCGCGTTACGCGCCCGACTTCCGCGCGCAGCTCGACGCGCTCGTCGCGCTGCGCGTGCCGGTCGCGAGTTTCACGTTCGGCGTGCTCGACGCTGCGGACGTCGCGCGCCTGAAGGCCGCCGGCACTTACGTGATCGGCACCGCGACGCACGTCGCCGAAGGGCTCGCGTGGCGGGCGGCCGGCGCCGACGCGCTGTCCGCGCAGGGCGCCGAAGCCGGCGGCCATCGCGGTACCTTCATCGGCCCGGCCGACGATGCGCTGATCGGCACGCTCGCGCTGGTGCCGCAGCTCGTCGATGCGACCGGGCTGCCCGTGCTCGCCGCGGGCGGCATCATGGACGGCCGCGGGATCGCCGCCGCGCTCGCGCTCGGCGCGCAGGGCGCGCAGCTCGGCACCGCGTTCCTGACGTGTGCGGAAAGCGCGATCGCGGCGGACTGGAAGGCGCGGCTGCTCGCGAGCGCCGATACGTCGACGCAGGTCACGCGCGCGATCACCGGCCGCCATGCGCGTGGCTTGCGCAATGCGCTGATGATGCGGCTCGGCGAACGCGTGGCCGATGCCGCGCCGTATCCGGTGCAGAACGCGCTGACCCAGCCGCTGCGCCAGGCCGCCGCGCGCGCGAATGACGGCGACTACCTGTCGCTGTGGGCCGGGCAGGGCGCGCCGCTTGCCAGGCGGCGCGACGCCGCGCTGACGACGTCGCAGCTCGTCGACGCGCTCGACGCCGAATGGCGCGCGGTGCCTGCGTAAACGATTCGACGGCCGCCGGAGCGGCTCGCGTCGGCACACGAAACGCGCGCGTTGTCACGCGCGTTTCATTCAACGATCCCGCGCACAAAATACCGAATCGAAATGACACGGGAATGCTTTAAATCAACCTTTCGCCAGGCCGCGTGGAACTAGCGGAAACCCTTATCCGGCGGGGCTTGCGGCGACATTCGAGCAGTCATTCCAAAGCGCCCGTATCGGTAGTGTTACCACTACCCCAAAAAAGTCCCACAAATTAATTTGATCACCTACACTTGCGCGCAAGTACGGGCGGGCGGCTGCTAAAAGCGGTTGCTTCCCACGTGCTTGAGGCCAAGTGCATGAACGATGCAACCGGCGAATCGTCCAGTGAATGCAAACACAGGGATGGCAGCGGGGCACCGGGCGATGGCGTTTATTGGGACCGAAACTGGAGACTTACATGAATATCAAGATGCAAAAGCTGTTGCCTATCACCGCAGCGGCGATGCTGTGCGTTGCAGCGGCAAGCAACGCGGCCGCCGATCAAGTCGTCAAGATCGGCCACGTCGCGCCCTTGACGGGCGGTATTGCACACCTGGGCAAGGACAACGAAAACGGTGCACGTCTCGCAGTCGAGGAGATCAACGCCAAGGGTCTCACGATCGGCGGCCAGAAAATCACGCTGCAACTCGACGCGCAGGATGACGCGGCCGACCCGCGCCAGGCCACGCAGGTTGCGCAGAAGCTCGTCGACGACAAGGTCGTCGCGGTGGTCGGCCACCTGAACTCGGGCACGTCGATCCCGGCCTCGAAGATCTACAGCGATTCGGGCATCGTGCAGATCTCGCCGTCGGCGACCAACCCGGCGTACACGCAGCAAGGCTTCAAGACCACGTATCGCGTGGTGGCGACCGATGCGCAGCAAGGCCCGGCACTCGCGAACTACGCGCACTCGAAGGGCATCAAGAGCGTCGCGGTGGTCGACGATTCGACCGCCTACGGCCAGGGTCTCGCGAACGAGTTCGAGAAGAAGGCGAAGGCGCTCGGCCTGAAGGTGATGTCGCACGACGCGACCAACGACAAGGCGGTCGACTTCCGCGCGATTCTGACCAAGATCAAGGGCGAGAACCCGGACGCGATCATGTACGGCGGCATGGACGCCACCGGCGGCCCGTTCGCGAAACAGGCGAAGCAGCTCGGCCTGCGCGCGAAGATCCTCGCGGGCGACGGCGTGTGCACGGAGAAGCTGGCCGACCTGGCCGGCGACGCGACCGACAACGTCGTGTGCTCGGAAGCCGGTGCTTCGCTCGAGAAGATGGCGGGCGGCGCGGCGTTCAAGGCGAAGTACGAGAAGCGCTTCGGCCAGCCGATCCAGATCTACGCACCGTTCACGTACGACGCCGTGTACATCATCGTCGATGCGATGAAGCGCTCGAACTCGACGGATCCGGCGAAGATTCTCGCTGCGATGCCGGCGACGAACTACTCGGGCGTGATCGGCACGACGACCTTCGACTCGAAGGGCGACCTGCAGCACGGCGTGATCTCGCTGTACAACTACAAGAGCGGCAAGAAGACGCTGCTCGACGAAGTGAAGATGTAAGCTGAACAGCGGTCGACAGAAGGGGTGAAAGCGCGCCTGCGGCAACGCAGGCGCGCTTTCTTTTTGGCGCGCCCGCCGCGCGGTCAGATCTTCAGGTGTGCGAGGACCTTCGGCGCGACCGCGGCGACGAGCGCCGCGCACAGCGCGACGACCGCCAGCCCGATGGTCAGGTTCGCCGTCTGCGCGACCGCGCCGATCACGACCGGACCGAACAGCAGTCCGAAATACGCGAGCCCGGCCACGTGCGCGAGGCCTTCGGCCGCGTGGATGCCTTTCACGCGCGCGGCGGCGGCGAACAGCACGGGCATCATGTTCGCGAGGCCGAGGCCCATCAGCGTGAAGCCCGTCAGCACGGCGATCGGGTTCGGCAGCAGCAGTGCGCCGATCATCCCTGCGCACGCGAGCGACGCGCTCGCGAACACCAGCTGCGGCGCGCCGAAGCGCGCGCGCACCGCGTCGCCGGCGAAACGCGCGACCGCCATCCCGCCGGAGAACGCCGCATACGCGGCGCTCGCGAGCGCGGGGCTCGCCGCGACGACGTCGCGCATGTAGACGGTCGCCCAGTCGTACATCGCGCCTTCGGCGATCAGTGCGATCAGCGCGATGCCGCCGAGCATCCACAGCGCGGGCGAGCGCCAGCGATTGCCGCCGCCGTGCGCGTGTTCGTGATGCGGCACGTGCGGCAGCACGGCCGGGCTCGCGGCGAGCAGCACCGCGGCGCTGACGGCCGACGCGAGCGCGAGATGCACGGCCGGCGCCATGCCGGCCGACAGCAGCGCGCCGCCGGCCGCCGCCCCCGACATCCCGCCGATGCTGAACATCCCGTGCAGCGACGACATGATCGGCTTGCCGAGCGCGATCTCGACCGCGCTCGCCTCGGCATTCATCGCGACGTCGAGCGTCGCCATCGAGAAGCCGAACAGCGCGAGCACGACGAGCAGCATCCAGTAATCGGGGACCACGAGGATCAGCGCCGCGCAGGCGGACATCACGAGCCCGCCCGCGAGGCACGCGGTGCGCGAGCCGACGCGCGCGATCCAGCGCGCGATCGTTAGCATCGCGGCGATCGAGCCGCCCGCGACCGCGAACAGCGCGATCGACAGCAGCCCCGGGCTCAACGCGAACTTGTCGCGCACGGTCGGCACGTGCACGCCCCACGACGCGTACATCATGCCGGCGACGAAGAACAGCGCCATCGTGGCCGTGCGTGCGCGCTGGCGGACGGGCAACGCCAGCACGCGATGCGCGTCGGGCGGCGCGGAAAAGTCGGACGAGGATCGGGAGGAGGATTCGGACACGGAACGCTCTTGAATGGACGATGCGCGGGCGCGTCGCGCCCGTCGGATTCGTCCGATTCTATCGAACCGTTTACGGTCTTGCCGGCGCGCTGGCCGTGCCGCCGGTCGTGATCGGCGCGCACTTCGCCTTCACGCGGCGCGTCGGCCATTCGGCCGATGCCCGGCAAGCCGCCGCCGCGGGTAACATCGATGCGCAGGCGGCGTGCCCGACGCGTTCCGGCGCGGCCCGCCTTCGCCACCCTTGCCACCAGGCCTTCCGATCGCAGGAGTCACCGTGAACATCGATCCCGTCCTTGCCCTGCACCTGCTGCATCGCTGCGCGCTCGGCACGCTCGCGACCCACGCGCGCGACCCGCAGGGCTTTCCCTATCCGACGGTCGTGCCGTTCGCACCCGATGCGGATCATCGGCCCGTGATTCTCGTGAGCGGCCTCGCCGAGCACACACGCAACCTCGCCGCCGATCCGCGCGCGGGCTTTCTGGTCGTCGACGCGCCGGACGGCGACGTGCTGAACGCCGAGCGCGCGACGCTGCTCGGCCGCTTCGTGCCGCTCGGCGACGCGCCGCATGTCGCCGCGCGCTACCTGCGCTACGAACCCGACGCCGCGCGCTATCTCGCGCTCGGCGATTTCACGTTCTGGGCGCTCGAGATCGAGCGGCTGCGCTATATCGGCGGATTCGGCCGGATGGGCTGGGTGGACGGCACCGGCCTCGATGCGCTGCCGCCGCTCGGGTTCGACGACGAACGGGCGCTGTGGGACGCATACGACTCGAGCGCTGCGCGCCGCGCCGGGCTCGACCTGCTCGGCGTCGACCGTCACGGCGCCGACTGGCGCTGCGACGGCCGCCGGGTGCGCACGCCGTTCGACCCGGTGCCCGGCGATGCCGGCGCACTGCGCGAGCGGTTGATGGCCTGCGCGCGGGATGTGACGTGAGGCCGCGGATTCAGCTTTGTCTGTTTAGCGTCACGCGCCGTACGATTTTCGCAAACATGTCGCCGGATGAAAGCTTTGATTTTTCCGAATGCGGGTAATTGCGTATGTTGATAGACCTATTTCCGGATCGGTAATGTCCTAATCTCTATGCAAGCGCGTAAAAATTTGAGAAAAGGCCGTGGCCGGTCAAAATGACATGCGTGAATTACAATTGGTCTCGGGATTTTCGTGAATCCTGCTTCTATCAAATCTTTTTTGTGCTAATCTCTGCCTTCAAAATCCGAGGCACAAATATTTCATGAATGGTGAGCCGGCAGCAGATCGGCGCCATTGGTCATATCGAAAGGGAAACTATGTCTTCTTACAAGGACCTGCTGGCCCAGCGGGAGAAGCTGGAGAAGCAAATCGAAGAAGCGAAGTCGCGCGAATACGCCGAAGTGCTGAATGACGTGAAGCAGAAAATTGCCGACTACGGCTTTTCGCTCGCCGAACTCGGCCTCAGCCGCGCGAAGGCAGGCAAGGTCGGTCGTCCGCGCGCAGGCGTGGCAGCGAAGTACCGCGATCCGGAAACGGGCGCGACGTGGTCGGGCCGTGGCAAGCCGCCGCGCTGGATCGCCGGCAAGGACCGCGAACAGTTCTCGATTTAAACGACTGTTTAAATCATTGCCTCGAAAAGAGCCGCGTATCCGTGCAGGAGCGCGGCTTTTTTGTATCGTGGGATCGGAATGTATGCGTTCTGTCATGAAAATGTCAGAAACGGCGCGTGAATGAAAATGCGACCCGTTCGCATAAGCGGTTGATTTAAATGGAGAATTTGGGGTTATCGGAATGCCCCGCGAGGGTCGTTTGGTAGAATTACGTGTCCCAACCGATATCTCGTATTTCATGTCCACGTTTTCCGACGACGCACAAAGCGCAGATAAGCACGCGGTCGCGCGCAAGAGCACCCTCGTCAGTATCGTGCTGAATGTGGTGCTTGCGACGTTTCAGATCGTCGTCGGCGTGGTTGCGCATTCGCAGGCATTGATTGCCGATGGTATCCATTCGATTTCCGATTTGATCTCGGATTTTGTCGTACTGGTTGCGAATCGCCATAGCGGCGCATCGCCGGATGCCGATCACAATTACGGACACAGCCGCTACGAGACCGTCGCGTCGCTGTTTCTCGGCGCGATCCTGATCGCGGTCGGCATCGGCATGCTCTGGCGCGCCGGCAACCGTCTCGTGAATCTCGAAAACATCCCGGCCGTCCATTTTTCCGCGCTGATCGTCGCGCTCACGGTGCTCGTGTCGAAAGAGGCGCTGTTCCGCTACATGCTGCGCGAGGCGCGGCGCGTGCGTTCGGCGATGCTCGTCGCGAACGCATGGCATGCGCGCTCGGACGCCGCATCGTCGCTCGTCGTCGCGATCGGCATCGTCGGCAGTCTCGCCGGCGTGCGGCTGCTCGACCCGATCGCCGCCGCGATCGTCGGCTTCATGGTCGCGCGCATGGGCTGGACGTTCGGCTATGACGCGCTGCAGGACCTGTCGGATCGCGCACTCGACACTACCGACACGGCCGAGATCCGCGCGCTGCTCGCCGCGACGCCGGGCGTGCGCGACGTGCACGACCTGCGCACGCGCAAGATGGGCGATGCGGCGCTCGTCGACGCGCACATCCTCGTCGATCCGATGATCTCCGTCTCCGAAGGGCATTACATCGCGGAAACCGCACGAGCGCGCGTGCTGCGCGACCCGCGCGTGCTCGACGCGCTGATCCACGTCGACCCCGAGAACGATGTGGCGCGCCGTCCGGCGCTCGCGCTGCCGCCGCGCGCCGAGATCGCGGCGCGGCTCGAGGCCGCGCTCGCGCAGCGCGGGCTGCATCCGGCCGCGATCAACCTGCACTACCTGAGTACGGGGCTCGAGATCGACGTGACGCTCGACGCAGGCGCGGGCGATACCGACGCGGCGCTGGCCGGCCGGCTCGATGTCGACGCGCTGAAGCGCCAGTTCGGCGCGCGCCGGATCGGCTTCACGCGCGGGCTGCCGGCGCAGGCGTGAGCGGCGCCCGCGACCGCGGGCCGCGCGTTACAGCGGCAGTTGCGTGTCGAACTTGATTTCGCGCAGCACGACGCTCGTGCGCACCTGCGACACGGCCGGGATCTTGAAGATCCGTTCGTGCAGGAAGACGTCGTAGGCCTTGATGTCGGGGGCGACGATCTTGAGGATGTAATCGGCTTCGCCCGTCGTGCTGTAGCACTCGGTGACTTCCGGGCAGGTCGCGATCTCGCGCTCGAACTGTTCGACGCCGCCTTCGTTGTGGCGGGTCAGGTGCACGTGCGCGAGCGCACAGACGTGCAGGCCGAGCTTCTCGCGATCGAGCAGCGCGGTGTAGCGCTGGATCACGCCGGACTGTTCCATGTCCTTGATGCGGCGCCAGCACGGCGTACTCGACAGGCCGACCTGGTCGGAGATTTCCTGCACGGAACGGCGCGCGTCGAGCTGCAACAGGCGAAGGATTTTTTGCGAAAAGGAATCGAGCGTCACCTGCGCCTCCATGCGGCAGCTACAACACGCTGAATGTTAGAGGCCCGGGAAAGGAAAGGCAATCTGGCGGCGCGCCGTTGAGCGAGATTCGCTAATTTGCCCGCGGATCCGTTGGGTTTTGTCCCGCTCCCGCCTGTTCCGACCGGTCGGTGTCGGCCACCGCGAGGCCCGCGAGCGCGGCTTGCTGGCGGCGCAGGTCGGCGAGCATGTTGCAGAACAGCGCGCCTTGCTCGATCGCGTCGTCGAGCGCGACGTGCGTGTGCGGATGATCGTCGAACCAGTGCTTCGGAAAGCGCGGCTTGATCGCCTTGCGGTACGGCAGGCCCGTCATCGCGAACGCGAGCGTCTTGATGTCGAGCGCCGACCACGAGAACGGGCAGCGTCCGGCGAAGTGCATCATGTACCAGAACATGAACGTGAAATCGAAGCCGGCCGGCATCGCGACGAACACCGGCTTGCCGGGCAGCGCCTCGACCCATTCGACGTACGCGACGAGCGCGGCCGCCGGCGCCTGCAGGTCGCGCCGACACGCGGCCCACGCTTGCGGCTCCGTCTTCCACCACGCTTCCTGCACCGGATGGGCCTGCGCGCCGGGCAGCGTCTCGAGGTTCGCGGAGAACGTCGCGATCAGCTGCTTGTCCTCCGTATAGGCGGCCGACGCGAAGCTCAGCATCGAGTGCGGGCCGGGAATCGGCCCGTCGGCCTCGACGTCGGTGCTGACGTAGATTTCGGGGATGGCGGTCTGGTTCATCCGAACACCTTGTCGGACACGAACGGATTCGTGCGGCGCTCGTCGCCGAAGGTCGACACCGGGCCGTGGCCCGGCACGAACGTGACGTCGTCGCCCAGCGGCCACAGCTTCTCCTTGATCGAGCGCACGAGGTCCGCGTGGTTGCCGCGCGGGAAATCGGTGCGGCCGATCGAGCCGGCGAACAGCACGTCGCCGACGATCGCGACGCGATGCGCGCGGCTGAAGAACACGACGTGGCCGGGCGTGTGGCCGGGGCAGTGATAGACCTCGAGCGTCTCGTCGCCGAACTGCACGGTGTCGCCGTCGTTCAGCCAGTGGTCCGGCTCGAACGTTTCGGCGGCCGGGAAGCCGAAGCGCTGGCTCTGCATCGGTAGTTGCTCGATCCAGAAGCGCTCGTCTTCCTGCGGTCCCACGATCGGCACGCCGTAGTGCGTCGCGAGTGCCTTCGCGCCCGCGCAGTGATCGACGTGGCCGTGCGTGAGCAGCACCTTCTCGACCTGCACGTTCTGCCGCGCGATCTCCTGTTCGATCCGTTCGAGATCGCCGCCCGGATCGACGACGGCGGCGCGGCCGGTCTTTTCGCAGACGAGCAGCGAGCAGTTCTGCTGGAACGGCGTGACCGGAATGAGCGTGACTTTCATGGAGGCACCGCGGCGGCTAAAAGGAGCGATTGTACCGGTCGCGCGCGCGGCATGCCGGCCCTGCGGTGCGGTGTCGGACGCCGCTCGTGCGGGCAATCCCGGAGCATCCCGATTGTTACAGCCATAGCGAGAATCAATGGTCCGGACGGGGGCCTTTTCGAGACAGGCTTTTGGTTTATGTATAATGCGCCCCATTGCGCGTGAATTTCACGCAATTCGCTGGTGTTTCGACCCCGTTAAACGGGGTGTCGGATTCACCGTCAAGCATCGACCGCCGGGGAGTCCGGCGGTGTATCCAGCACCGAGCATTCGGTGCTCACGTCTTGTCCGGCCGGGTGCTGCGCGCCCGTCTGCGGCCCTGCTGCCGCGCCGCCGGATGAGGCCTGTGCCGCCGTTCCTGTGCGTTGGCTGTACGCGACGCGCGCGAACCTGAAAGCCATGTTCGATGGCGGCATGTGGGGTCTGGTCAGGCTGCCGGGGACAGGTTGCGCCAGACGTGAAAACTAATCAGGACGGTTGCGGCAGAGACGAAAGCCGCGCCCATGCTAGCCGCCTGCTCGCGTAGCCGAGCGGGGCGTGCACGCATTTGCCGTCCGGGCCGCGTATCTGCGTTGTTCAGCAGCGTTGTACTGGTGCGGCCCGAACCAGAAGGCGACACGTCGATGAATTTTCGATTTCCGACTCGATTCGGGACCATTGCTTTATTTTTTGCGCTGACGGGCTGTGCGGTGCCATCCAGCCAGACCACCGGCAGCGCCAACCAGAAGAACGCGGTCAACAAGACGGCCGCGGCCGCGAAAGCGGATGACGACAAGCAGCAACTGAATTTCGATTCCGCGCTGGCATCGATGCCGGCTGCCGACAGCAAGGACGCGAAGAAGTCGTCGCTGGCGGATGCCGAGCCGATCGACGGCAAGGATGTGTCCGAGTTCCGCCAGACGGGCCGGGCATCGTGGTATGGCCGGGATTTCCACGGCCGCCGCACCGCGAACGGCGAGCGCTTCAACATGAACGCGCTGACCGCCGCGCATCGTACGCTGCCGCTGTCGTCGTACATCAGGGTGACGAACGCGTCGACCGGCAAGTGGGTCGTCGTGAAGGTCAACGATCGCGGGCCGTACAAGCGCGGCCGCGTGCTCGACCTGTCGTATGCCGCTGCCCGGATGATCGGCCTCGTGCACGCCGGCACGGGCCGCGTGAAGATCGAAGGGCTGTCGCCGCAGGAAGCGCGCGAGGCACGCGACGAAATGTTGGCGTCGGTCTCGGCGAGGTAACGCGGCGGTTCGTCCGCCTACGCAAAAGGGCTGCCTTCGGGCAGCCCTTTTGCATTTCCGCGTGCCGGGCGGCGGAGGCCGTCCGTGCTCGCGCGTCAGCCTTCCTTCAGCACCAGCGCGCGCGCATACAGCGCGTTGCGCGACGCGCCCGTCAACGCGGCCGCGAGCTTCGCCGCGCTCTTCACCGGCACTTCTTCCAGCAGCAGCTTGAGCAGCGCGTCGTGCGCGGTGTCGTCGGCTTCGCCGCCGTCGGCCGGCGCGCCTTCCACGACCAGCACGAACTCGCCGCGCTGCCGGTTCGCATCGCCGTCGAGCCAGCTCTGTCCTTCGGCCAGGGTGCCCTGGAACAGCTGCTCGTGTAGCTTGGTGAGCTCGCGCGCAATCAGCAGCCGGCGCGCGGGGCCGAACACGTCGGCGAGGGCGGCGACGGTGTCCGCGATCCGGTGCGGCGCTTCGTAGAAGACCAGCGCGTACGGGTGCCGCACGAGCGCCTGCAGCGCGCTCGCACGCTGCTTCGCCTTCGGCGGCAGGAAGCCCGCGAACGTGAACGTGCCGGCCCAGTCGCCCGCCACGCTCAGCGCGGTCACGGCCGCGCTCGCGCCCGGCAGCGGAATCACCGCGAAGCCGGCCGCGCGCACGGCGTCGACGAGCCGCGCGCCCGGGTCCGAAATGCCGGGCGTGCCGGCGTCCGACACGTACGCGACGCGTTCGCCGGCGCGCAGCAGCTCGATCACGCGCAGCGCGGCTTCGCGTTCGTTGTGCTCGTGCACGGCGACGAGCGGCTTCGAGATCCCGTAGCGGGCCAGCAGCTGGCCCGTGTTGCGGGTGTCTTCGGCCGCGATGCGGTCGGCGAGGCCGAGCACGTGCAGCGCGCGCAGCGTGATGTCGGCGGTGTTGCCGATCGGCGTCGCGACCACGTAGAGCGCGGCGTCCGGGTAGTGCTGTGTTTGCGCGAGTTCGAGGAGGGCAGTCATGGCAGGCAATGCGCGCAATCGCGGCGCAAGCGGAACAAGGACGGCATTGTGCCACGCGGCGCCTGCCGCGCCGGGCGGCGAGCGCGGTTTGCCGCGCGGCGGCGGCAATTTTTCCGGCACGACGCGATCCAGGTCGGTTGGCGCGACGTTCGAGCAGCGCGCGCGGCAGTTCCTGGAGCGCCGCGGTCTCGCGTTCGTCGCGGCGAACGTGACGATGCGCGGCGGCGAACTCGACCTCGTGATGCGCACGCCCGACGGCACGCTCGTGTTCGTCGAGGTGCGCGCGCGGCGCAGCACGCGGCACGGCGGCGCGGCCGCGAGCATCGGCTGGCGCAAGCGGCGGCGTCTGGTCGCGGCCGCGCTTCATTTCTGGGTACGGCATGGCGCGGGTGCCGCGTGCCGTTTCGACGTCGTCGCGTTCGAGGCCGGCCGGCTCGAGTGGCTGCGCGATGCATTTCGTGCCGACGATGCGTAGCCGCGAGCTGTGACGAGATGTAAAGAGTTCTCGTCATACCCCCGGAGAGGGTGCCGGAGTGCGGTAAACTCGCCGCACCCATGACGTTGCGCGCGGTGTGCCCACGCGCCCAGTTCACCAGGAATCGATGTCAGTCGAACGTATTCAGCAACATTTCCGTGACAGCGCCGCGCTACACGCCGAAGCGGCCGACGCGCTGTCGCTGCCGATCGCAGCCGCGGTCGATGCGATGTTCGCCGCGCTGGCGAACGGCAACAAGATCGTCGCGTGCGGCGACGGCCCGTCGGCTGCCGCCGCGCACTACCTCGCCGTGTCGCTCGTCGGCGGCTTCGAGCGCGAGCGTCCGGGCCTGCCCGCGATCGCGCTGGCCACCGATGCGTCGCAGGGCGGCCTCATGGGGGCATCCGCCGTCGACCAGCTGTTCGCGCAGCAGGTGCGCGTGCTCGGGCAGACCGGCGACATCCTGCTGGTGCTCGACGCGAGCGGCGCGTCGCCGCGCGTGCTGGCCGCGATCGACGAGGCGCACGAGCGCGAGATGACCGTCGTCGCGCTGACGGGTGGCGACGGCCAAGCCGTCGCGGCCGCGCTGTCCGATACCGATATTCCGATCAGCGTGCCCGCCTCGCGCGCGGCGCGCGTCCATGAAGTCCATCTGCTGACCATCCACTGCCTGTGCGACGGCATCGACGCGATGCTGCTGGGTGAGGATTGAACGAAGGAGAGCCGTCGATGAACCAAAGCCGCGTCAAACAGACGCTCGTCAGAACCACGTTGCTCGCCGCGCTGACGGCGGGCCTCGCGATGTCGCTGCAGGGTTGCGTGCTCGGCGTGCTGGGTGCGGCGGCCGGCGGCGGCGCGCTGATCGCGACCGATCGCCGCACGCTCGGCGCGCAGACCGAGGATCGCGAGATCCAGGTCAAGTCGCTCACGCAGATCAACAACGGGCTGCCGGACCAGTCGCACGTGAACGTGACGGTGTTCAACCGCCGCGTGCTGCTGACGGGCGAAGTGCCGAACGACGCATCGAAGCAGCGCGCCGAGGAAATCGTGCGCGGCATCAACAACGTGAACGGCATCGTCAACGAGCTGTCGGTCGAGCCGGCATCGTCGCTGTCGTCGCGCGCGAACGACTCGTATCTCGAAGGACGCGTGAAGTCCGAGTTCATCGCGACGAAGGGGCTGTCGGCGAACTACTACAAGGTCGTCAGCGAGCGCGGCAACATCTATCTGATGGGCCTCGTGACGGTCGACGAAGGCAATCGCGGCGCGGATGCGGCGAGCCAGGTGCCGGGCGTCGAGAAGGTCGTGAAGGTGTTCCAGTACATCCAGCCGCAGGATGCGCAGGCATTGCAGGCCACGTCGCCGAGCGGGGCATCCGGCGCGCAGCCCGCCGCCGCGCCCGCGGATGCCGCGACGGTCGGTGCCGTGCCCGATGCGTCGGTCCAGTCCACGCCGCTGCAACCGCCGGCGCCGATCTCGAATTCGTCGAGCGTGCATCCGGGTAACCCGAAGGCCACGCCGCAATGAAGTCGACGCAGATGAAGTTGAAGCAATGGATGGTGCAGGGCGCCGCGGCGGCCGCGTTCGCGGCCGGCGCGCTCGGCACGGCGCATGCGGACGTCGGCGACGGCCTGAAGGTCGCGCGCGGCAATGCCTGCATGGGCTGCCACGCAGTGGACCGCAAGCTCGTCGGTCCGTCGTTCAAGGACATCGCCGCGCGCTACAAGTCCGATCCGCAGGCCGTCGCGAAGCTGTCGAAGAAGGTGAAGGACGGCGGCTCCGGCGTGTGGGGCGCGATTCCGATGCCGGCACACCCGCGCATGAGCGACGTGGATCTGCGCTCCGTGGTCGAATGGGTGCTGGCCGGCGCGCCGTCGAAGTGACGCGTCGGGGTGACGGAACCCCTATTGCCAAGCGCGGAAATGCATGTGTATGATGGTTGTCTGTTGGGGCGGTAGCTCAGCTGGGAGAGCGTCGCGTTCGCAATGCGAAGGTCGGGAGTTCGATCCTCCTCCGCTCCACCAATAGATTATCTAGACGAATCCGGATGTATCCGCAAACCCCGCAGCCAGTAAGGCTCGCGGGGTTTTTTCTTGCCTATAATATCCATTAGAGACCGTTTGAATCCGCCGGCGAGTGGGGGCAACGTTGGGGATAACTCGCCTGCCCCCGCAAGCACTTGCCCCCAGGAGGCGTGACATGCCCCTTACCGATGCAGAGATCCGGAAGGCGAAGCCCGGCGAGAAACCAATCCGCCTGTTCGACGGTGGCGGCCTGTATCTGGAAATCTCTACCGCGGGCGGCAAGTGGTGGCGCTTGAAGTACCGCTTCGGCGGAAAGGAAAAGCGCATCTCCTTGGGCGTTTACCCGGACATCGGATTGAAAGATGCGCGGGAGCGGCGGGATGCCGCCAAGAAGCTCTTGGCAAACGGCGTGGATCCCGGGGAAGCAAAGAAGGCGAAAAAGGCGGCGAACCTGGAGCGGGCTGCCAACTCGTTCGAAGTGATCGCCCGCGAGTGGTTCGCCAAATACGCACCCGCTTGGGCCGCCAGCCACGCCGACAAGATTATTCAGCGGCTGGAAAGGGACGTCTTCCCCTGGCTTGGTGGACGCCCCATTGCCGACATTGCCGCGCCCGAGTTGTTGACAGTGGTGCGCCGCATCGAGGAGCGCGGCGCACATGATACGGCCCACCGGGCACTGCAAAACTGCGGGCAAGTATTCCGTTATGCCGTGGCGACGGGCCGGGCGCAACGCGATCCTTCCGGCGACCTCCGAGGCGCGCTCCCGCCACTCAAGCACGAGCACTATGCCGCCATCACTGATCCCATTCAGGTTGGCGAGTTGCTACGTGCGATCGACGGGTTCCAGGGCACCTTCATCGTCAGGTGTGCCTTGATGTTGGCCCCGATGCTGTTTGTCCGGCCCGGTGAATTGCGCTTGGCGGAATGGTCGGGGTTTAACCTCGACAAAGCCGAGTGGCGCTACCTTGTGACGAAGACCAAGACGGAACACCTCGTCCCGCTTCCCACCCAGGCGGTAGCCATCCTGCGCGAGCTATGTGCCCTGACGGGGCGGCGGCAACACGTCTTTCCCGGGCGTGATCCCCACAAGCCGATGAGTGGGGCGGCGATTAACGCGGCGCTGCGACGTATGGGGTACGACACCAAAACTGAAATCACGGGCCACGGCTTTCGGGCAATGGCACGCACTATCTTGCACGAGGAACTGACCATCAAGCCGGAGGTGATTGAGCACCAGTTGGCACACCGCGTACCGGACAACCTTGGCACCGCCTACAACCGGACGAAGTTCCTCAACGAACGTCGGAAAATGATGCAGAAGTGGGCAGATTACCTGGACCAAATAAAGCAAGGGGCTCAAGTGATTTCTCTGCCCACGCAAGGTTAATTGCGCCGCGTGTGGCCCACTGTCGATCGAAGGGGCTCAGAATGGTCGCCGGTAGTTTTGTGTTTGCGGGGACACGTCTCGCCGCGGTAAGCGCACCGCCGTGCAATTGATTGCAATGCCGGTCGATTCCTAACGGAAGCAGCCATGGGGTTCCAAACCAACGCGGCTGATTGGGCACAGCGCGTGAATTGCGCAGGTGGATCGGTGGCGCTGGAAGGGGCTTGCTGGACCTCCAAGCAAGGCGCCACGTAGAAGCCGACATGCTTTGTGATCCCTTCAACTTCGTTCGTGGTCAGGGGCCGCCGAGCACCTTCAGTGCTGCAGTCTTCGGATCGCCATAGAAGATCGGGTCAACGTGTTCCATGATATCGGCGCTGACGTCTAGGAAGTTCCGCTTGTTCTCGATAGGAATCAACGCGCGCTTCGCGCCGTTATCCTTGGCAACCTGGAGCGGTTCGGTGAGTGAACGCAGCGGCTTGATGTTCCCTTGTACACTCATATCGCCCAGGATAAGGAGGGCCGGATTGACAGGGGCCTTACGCAGTGCGGAGTAGCACGCGACAAAGAACGCCACCCCCAGCTCGGCCTCGACCCGGTTCGCCAATAGGTCGATGACTTCAACATGGAAGTCGGCGACGTCGAAGTCGCGAGCTATACCGAGTTCCGATTTCTTCGCCTGCAGAAAGCTGAAGGCGCGTTGCACCGACTCCTTCATAGCGCCCGCAACACCCCCGGCCAGCCTCAGCTTGCCGGTGCCATTTGACATCGATACCTCAACACGGTACAGGCCGACGGTTCCATCTGAGGTCACACCAGCGCTGTATGCGGTGCCAGGCGGCAGCGGGTCGGTTGAGATCAGGTCACGTCCGCCCTGCTCGGGTACGCCGACGAACCGTTCCTCTCCGCTTTCCTGCAGCGTGTAGCTGAAGGACGTGTGGTAATACTCGAAGGCGCCCATCTTCTTGAGCTGTTCCTTTACGCGTCGCCGCCCCTCAAGGGCAAGCTCGAGGATTTCCCCGAGCTCGTCCCGTGTCACCTCACCATGCGGATACAGGATCTTCATCAGGCCCGAGACGGTCTTGCGGACGGCCTTCCGGTCGCGGGCGTTGAGGTGAGCGCCAAGAGAGAAATGCCGGTCGATGATCTCTGTGAAGTTGTGCTTCCGCATCTCGCGGAGCGCCTCGGCGAGGTAATCAACGACGAAGCCATAATGGTTCGTGAAGAGATCATTCCGCATCTTCGGAATCTCCCAGCCCGGGAGATAGAAGTGCAAGCGGTCGATGAACGCCATGTCGTCGCGGATGATGTCCGGCATAGGGGCGAACAGATGGCCTGTTTGCACCATTACGTCCACTGGCTGATTGGTGTTACCGAACATTGCGATGCTAGCGTCGCCGGATACCGCCTCCTGGCCGCGCTGGAAAGTGCCGGATTCACAATAGGTCTTCATCGTTGTGATGACTTCCTTCGGCATCTTCTGCAAATCGGCCACTTCGTCGAATCCGACGACGTCCCATATCTGCACCATGCCCTTCTGCCGCCCAGACATGTGGCCAAACAGGTTTGCCACCGTGGTTCCCCCGGTGAGCAGTGCCGAGTACGGTGAAACCTCCTGCACGACGTAGCTCTTGCCGGTGCCGCGGGGCCCGAGCTCAACAAGGTTGTAGTTGCGCTCCGCAAGCGGGATGAGACGCACGAGGAATAGCAGCTTGAGGCGTCTCGACATCTCGCTGGATTCATAGCCCATGCTGCGCATTATGAGGTCGAGCCACTCATCGGTCGTGAACTCACTCCGGACACGCCGGTACTCCTCGAGGTCGAAGGTCGCGATCTGGATCGGAGTCAACTTGTCGATCCAGAAGGGGTTCTTTCCGCGCGATTCCTCGTCGTATTCGAAGCGCATGTCCAACTGCGCCCAGACACCTCCCATTACAAGGCGCTCGTAATCTCGCACGTAGTGCTCGGGGATATGCACGTTCCTGTGGCCGAAGTTCGTGACATCGGCCCAGTAATCCGAATCCACCAGGCGTACCTTCACTTTGTCGATGAACGTGTGGCGACCACGGTCCTTCACCATGGCCTGCGCCCGCATCGACTCATCCGAGCGGATGTAGTTGTTGGCCAGTGTATCGTTGACCACCTGTAGGCCCATTTGAATTGCGATCTCATCGCTCGAGGCGCAGTACTTTCCGAGGAGGAACTCGAGGACGAAGACCGGCACGTTGGCGCCGACCTTCACCTTTCGGACGAGGTCCTTGCGCACAACCTTACCGGCAAACAGGCGGTTGACTTTGTCGTCAAGCGCGTCTCGCGCCGCGGTCGCTCCGTTGCTCATGGCTTACACTCCAAGTCGAACCGGGATGTCGGTGGGCGTGCGGTAAAGTTCCGCGTCGGTCGTTGGATCCTGCACCACGATGCGCAACGAGGCCGCGCTCTCATCACTCAGCAGGAATGCGATCGTTACCGGCTTGTTGGGCTCGAGGTCCACGGTGCCCGTGGCGCGGTCGAACTGCGCGTCGACCGCCATGCCGACGGCTCCCACCTGCTTGCCAGCCGCCATCAACAGCGGCCGAACTTGAATGCCCGTTGCGCCGAGCAACATCTGCTTGGCGCCGTAAATGATTGTGACGCTGAAGATGCGATTGGTCACCGCCTCCGGGACCCCAGTCGCTTCGATCGGGCCCGCCGAGGGCAGCGCCAACTCGCGCACCTTCGTGCGCACAGTCAGCACGGGGATGACAACTTCCTGGAGCGAAGGCCCGCCGTGGTGAAACGCGAGGTCGCCGCCCGCCTTAAAGACCCCCGACGCTGCAGGAAACACGAGCTCCAGGTCGGAGGCGTAGCCGAGCGATGACGCCGACACGCGTACTGATCCGGGCGGCGTGGCGCCGCCCCGCCCGATCCAGCAGCGCCGATGTAGCTCCACCGTGTCGCCGCCGGGGGCGTCGGTGCGCATCGATTCGTCGCGGTCGTTGGCGAAGAACAGATGGCCGTGGTCCGCTGTGACTACGGAATGCTCGATGCCTGCTGCCGCGAGCTTACGGATCGCGCGTGCAAGGTTGTCAATGACGGTGTCCATCACCTGCCGCGCTTGGAAGGTGAAACCGGTCTCGCCAGCATGGTCGATCTCTTGCGACCGGACTACGACAACCTGTGCCCCATCGAGCTTCTTCATTAGCTTCGAAGGCTGGAGGCTCAAGAGCTCGTCGAGCGCCAGGTCGACCAGCTTGGGAACACGCGCGGCCGAGTGCTTCTTCCGACTCGCGAGGTCAGGTAGGAAGCTGTCATCAATGCGGGCGCCGAGCTTGCCTCCTTGCTCGACGAGCGAGAAGCTCGCAGAGGCGCCGGGCTGTAGCGCCGCCATGCCGATGGGCGTGATACTGGGCAGTGCGCCGACGGCCGCACGAACGGAGACCTCAGAGGTCTTCGGTAGGCGCTCCGCGAGCTCGACGCCCATCTCGAAACGCATGGCGTCGATCATGAAGTAGGCGACGGGCTTTGGCCTTTCGGCGACGACCTCGCTCCAGATACGCGTTTGGTTGAGCGCACCAGGGACGGTCCACCCGGCCCTGGCGAGCGCGCTTGTGAACCCCTCAGCCATTGCGTGGCAGGCGTCCTCGTAGGCACGGCGGACGATGCCCAGTGGTCGCTCCTCGGGCTCCTCGTCGAGGTTTGCGACCCATGCTTCGAGGCGCCGCTGGGCCTGATCGAGACGGAACCAGCCATCCTTCGACACGTAGCTGTCCAGCCACACAGACGCGTCCCCTGAAGTCTTACTGACCGCCTTCCGCACTTCCACCGCCACGTCACCCAGATCGGCCATGCGCCGAGTGGCTTCCCATTGGGCCTTCCTGCTGACGTCACGGTCAAGCCAGAAGCTCTGCTCTCGATCGGCAACGAGCTCCAGCGCCTCACTAAACCTGTTGTTCGAAATGAGGTCACCCGCGTGACGAAGCATGGTGCGCTCCTCGAAGCGGAAGGTGCTAACGGTTCCGAGCCCGCCCGGCGGCAGCGTCGCGTTCTTAAGGCCCAGCTCTTCTTCGACGCGGTCGGCGAGCGCGGCGTACGCATCGGGAAAGCCAGTGCGGAGGCGCCGCGCAAGCTCGCGGACAGCAGACTCCTCATCCAGCGAGGTTGGCTTAGGGACGCTGTCTAGAGAAGCGGGGGCATCACACGACAGATCGAGGCGGAACTCCCCGGCGAGCACGTAGCGTAGCGTGATGGCCCGCAGTTTCGTGAGCGGTGCATCCGTTTGCAGCTCGAGGCCGAGACGCGCTTTCACGAGCTTCATCAGCTCGCGAATTGCCTCCTTGCTGACGATCTCCGCGTCGCGCGCGTTACTCACGAGCCAAGTGGCCAGGAGTGCATCATTGCCGCTCGAGTCGTGGAAGATGCTCTTCAGGATCGAAGGTGGCTCCGCGCCGGGGTCACCCGCCGCTGCATGTGCGACGTCCTCGTAGGAAACCGCGCGGTCGAAGGGCAGCATCTCGTCGACGACACCGAGCGTGTACTTTTGAAGCAGAACGTTCTTCGCAAGTTGCTTGAGATGCGGCTCCCACGTCGTGCCGGCCTTCTCCAGCTCCATAAGGACGGAGGCGTGATGGTCGCGGACGACGTTCGGCATGTAAATGATGATAGCGCCTGGAGTGTCGCTGCTCACGTGCGGTTCGACGACCGCGCGCAGTTCGAACATCGATCCGGCGTACTCGGCAAGGCGCGCTTTCGTGCCTTTGACGTCAACCGGAACGGGGTCGCTTTCGCTGCGAGGACCGCCCCGCACTTCCTCGACGAAGGACTGGAACTCGCCGCGCTCGTCGTACCAGACGACGACGCGATGGGATTTGAGCTTTCCGGCGAGCTGCTTCGCCACGTAGTCGTGAAGCGGGTGCATCAGGCGTTTCCTCCCTCAACAGCAATCTTGCGGCGACCACCACGACCGCGCCCGGCGTTCCCGGTTGCGGCGGGCGCTTCAAGTAGGTTCTTGAGCGCGGACTTCACGGCGGGCGAAGTACTTTCGCGGATGAGCTCCTCCACACTGCGCGTCGGCGTCTTGCGTGCGGTCCACTTGCCGTCAGTTCCCTCCGCCCAGAACACGTCCTCAAGGCCGTGAGCCACGGCGAGACTCCTGTCCTTCGCGCACTTCGGAATCACACGCTCTGGCCAAAGGTGAAACGCGAGGTGAGCCCAGTCGTACTTGCCCTCGCAGAGCGCCTCCCATGTGGACTTCAGCTCCTTCTGCCAGGACCTGTTCTGCGGTACGAGCCGCCAAAGCGGCGCGAAATTGATGACGACGCCGTCGTCGAGGTTCGGGTTCCAGAGCGGCGCTACGCGCTTCACCTCTTCGAGGAAGGCGCGTAGCTCTTCCACAAAGCTTTCCTGAGCAGCCAGGGTTTTGCGCTGGACAGCGGTCGCTCGGTCACTCAACTCGCTGGCTAGCGACTCGAGGCGGCGCTCTTCGTGCGCGAGCTTCGGGACGGCGTAGTCGTTCTGGACGCGAAAGAGGGAGTCCTTGCTGAAGGCGTGGATGTAGAGCCACACGGAGTAGCTCGCTGAGGGAGTCGCGAGCTGCCAGTAGACGGGGGCGCGCCGCTTGCTACTGGAGTACATCTGCGCGTGTGCGGACATAAACTCTGACCGAACGTAAGCTCGGTAGGTGGTAACGATGCCCTCAGATGCGATTCCCGCTAATTGGTCAAGCAGCTCAACGGTGAATCCCGCTCCTGCAAGTCTTGCGGCGAGATCCAACGCACTTCCGTCGTCATCAACGCAGAGGATCCCGTCGCCCGTACAGGCGGAGCGAGTTGCTATGGACGCTTTACCTTCCTCGGCGCTCGAAGTTTTCCCCCAACGGCCAGCGAGTGCGCCGAACGCGACGCTTAATGCAGCACGTGCAGTTTCTCGATACTCAAGGTCAGCCTGCCCCGTCCCCGCAAATGGGCTCTCCCTCAAGGGGTTCCAAAAGTCGGGCTGCTTGACGTCACTAGGGGTAGTAGGCTCGAATCCGACGTCGCTGTTCAAAAATGCCGATACTCCATCGGGCAGTCGGTCTTTGAAGTAAGCTGCTTCGACTGCAGCATTTACTGCGCGCGCGCATTGAACTTGTTGCCCCCAAGTTTCACAGATGGCGTGATGCAAGGCCCTCAGCGCCGATGCCCCGTCATCGCAATGCAGCACGCGAAACCAAGGGGTCGCATCAAAGAACGAAGCCGTCTCAATAGACGCCTCGATTGCCTCGTGCACACGGTGTGATGCCCGCGCGCGCAAAGCCAGGTCGGAAGCCTGATTCAAGTCTGGAATAGGCATCGCCGCGACAAGGGATTCGTTGTACTGACGTGCAAGACCTGAGCTTGCTCGGGCGAGCCCGACGCGCAGTAGCCCGGCAAACAGGCGCGAGTTGGTCACGGCGAGCAGAGCGAACCAGACGTCGTCTGCGACTATCTCATGCGAGAAGATGCAGCAGCCTTTGGTGTCGAATCCTGAGGGCATGGGCTGAAGAGCGGGCGCGAATTCGCGATGTGTGCGCGATGAATATGTCAGCCCGGGTTTGCCAAAATACTGAGTATTAGTAATCTGCTTTGACCAAGTTCCGTAGAGCTTGGCGCTGTAGGCTTTAATTTCCTTGCCTTCGTCCAACCAGTTGACCACGAGGTCGCTGTCCACAAAGTACGGGGAATATCCCCCTCCCTTGGAATAGAGCAACCACGTGTCGGATTCGGGCGCCACCTCCCAGCGTAGCCGAAGAAAACGGAAGTTGTCCGATGTCCCGATTCCCTGTTTTGCAACAAATTTTCTCTCGGCAAGAGAGGGGTGCGTCTCGTAAAGCCCGACTAACTCCTCAGGAAGTCGATATGCAAACGTGCTGCCGGGCAACTTTGAAAGTGTGGCTCGGCGCAGCGACTTCCATCCCTCAGGCAGATCAGCGTGACCGTGGCCCATTCGCAATCTTGCCAGTTTTTGCTCGCGATCCTCACCGCTTGCTTCGGCGCATAGTACCGCGTCCGTAGACTTGCCGATGACCACGCACGCGCACTCCACGGCCGCATCGAGAACACCTTCCCCAAGATCGAGGAAGACTATGGCGCCGGAGCCTTCGGCCAAGAGCGTGTCTTGCCGCCACCGTTCGAGCGAGGTTAAGAAGTAGCCAGACCGGGAACTCAGACAACCAACCAATCCATCTGGGGCAAGCTCAACGGCGCGGTCGATAAATGCCGCGTATAGCTCCGTCTTCGCACTACCGTAGTGCGAGAAAATGTATTCCTTTGCGCCCTTCGGCGGATCACCAAAGGGTGGATTCATTAGTATGACGTCGTATTTTTCTTGAACGGTTTCCAGCATTCCGAGACCGTGCGACGCATCATCTGCGAACAGGCGTTTGCGGGTGCTTTGTCGATTCGTTTGCGAAAGGAACTGGGCTAGCGTTTTGCGAATGCGTTCTGCCGGCGGGGCGAACAGATTCGCAGTCTCACCACGACGCGCCTGCCGTACGATAAGTTTTTCCGCCCGTAGGAGGATCCCTGTCTCTCCGCAAGTTTGCAGCGCGTTCGAGAGTTCAGTGAACACGCGTGCGAGCTCGGCATCACCGAGGTCGGCGACAAACTCCCTGGCAATCTGCTCGTCGGAGACGAGCGGCTCGGCTACCACGATGTTCGATCGACGGATCTGCGCACGCTCGGCGCGACCGACGCCGAAATCTCGGTGCGCCCTCTGAGCGCGCATCCACAGAGCTAGCTGGGCGATCTGTGCGCAGCGCGGGTCGATGTCCACGCCGTGGAGGTTGTGGGCGAGGATCAAGCCCGGGACGGCCTTTCGGAGCTCCTCAACGCTTAGATAGTCCTCCGCCAGCGTGCGGCGCGTGGATTCGCTCTGGGGGCTTTCTGGATCGGCGTGCGCCTCCTCGTAGATGGCGAGTAGGAGGTCGAAGGCGTAGAGCAGGAAGTGCCCGCTGCCGCACGCCGGGTCGAGCACACGCAAGTCGCGCGGATCCTTTTTCGCCCGCGGGGCGAATACTTCGCAGGGTTTGCGGATCATGTACTCGCACTGATCGGCAAGCACGGTCTTCGCGCCGCGCATCTCGTACCAGATGCGCCCGAGCGTGTTGTCGGTCAAGAATTGGACGACGTAGCGGGGCGTGAAGAATTGGTTGCGAACGGCCAGCTCGCGGCTGTTGCGCGGCGCTTGGCTCTCCTCGCGCATCTTCCGACGCTCGTCCTGCCCGTTGAAGAATTGGTAGACCCACCCTATGGTCTCGTCCTCGCCCCAAACGCCGGCAAGCTCCGAGGTGTTCAGGATCTCGAGGAGCTGCTCGAATGTCGCGCGTTTTGGCCAGAGCACGCTCGACGGATCGCGGCGATCGAACAGGACCTTCACCTCAGTCGACAGCTCGTCGAAAAGCGACTCAATGTAGATCCGGTAGCCTGCGCTGTTGGGTAAGAGCGGCAGCCCTGGCGCCATGCCGCTGAATTCGAGGTATCCGGCCGATTGCTCGCCCTTGGTGATACATTCCTGCACGAGCTCGCGCGCTTCCAGCATCTTGAGCGCGACGAAGCGATTGAGCGTGGTGAAGGCGGCGTCACGCAGGTAGTCTGCGACCGAGGCCTCGGCGCCCATGCCGGCGGCACGCTTGTGCTCGATGGCGGCGACGATGCGCTCACGCTGGAACGCTTGGCGAACCGACAGGTGGCCACCCGCCCGGGCGGCGAGCGTGCCATCCCTGTGCACATCGAAGTCCCCCTCGAGCTGGATGCCGAAGTCCTCCTCGAGGACCTTCCGAGCTCGCTGGGTGGCGCGTTCGATGGCGTTGCGTGTGTCTTTGTCCACTCTTGCTGACTCCCCCTACTGGATGATGACTTTCTTGCCAGCGCCGATGAGCCGCGCGCACTCCTCGCGCACACCGTCGAGCGCGGCTTCGAGCTGCTCCTCCGTCTCAATGCCTCCCGCGAAGTAGCTACCGACGTTCATGGTGACGACTCGCTCGCCGTCGATGATACGTCGGAGCTCCGCGACGGCTGTGCGAAGGCGCCCCTCACAAGCATCGCGGTCGGCGCGCAGCTGCCCAATAGGCACATTTTTGTCCTCACGCTTTTGTCCGCGCTCAAAGGGTTCGGCAAGCCGGCATTGCTGGTCTTCGACGATCTCCGTCCAACCCGGCGTCTTTGCGAGCTTTTCGAAGGCCTTGGTGTAGGCGACAACGCGGGCATCGAGTGCCTCGTCAAAGCGGCGGCTGTACTCGGTCTCGATCGTCTTGGTGTGCTGCTCGATCGATGGTAGCTCCTTGAAGAATGTCTCGCGTGCGAGGAGATCTTCGAGCGACCATGCGCGCGTGCGCAACTCGTCGGATATGTCGGGCTCTTGGCTCAGGAAGTTCCAAAGCGCGTTTTGAGCCTTACGCGCGCGCTCGAGATCATGAAGGCGCGGCTCGGAGAGCACTTGTGCGAGTTCGACCGCCCGCTTAATTGCTTCCTTGATGGCGCGGTAACTCGTGTTGAAGGTCGCGATTGCGTTGTCCTCCGAGCCACGGAGGATGGCCTTCATATGCCCGAGGGCATCGTCCAGTACCAGCCCTCCCGGCAAGCGATGGGCGTTCAGGATTGTGAGCGCTGCGGAGACGGTATCTTCGTTGCGCACAATTTCCTTGCGAAGTTCCGCGACGATCGCGCTCGCGTTCAGCTCCTTCACCTCGCTGCCGAAGGTATCGCGGTAGGCGTCTGAGGCTTTCACCAGCTCCTCGAATTCGATACCCTTCTTCGGACGGAACGATGCCTGGCGGAAGAGGTTGTTGTTTGAGAATGTGTCACGGGCCTCCACCCCTGTGACCGTGTCGAGCGTCTGCCCCTTGCTGGTCGCCTCGATCTTCCCGGCACGCAGGAGTGACAGAACCAGCAGGCGCACGACCTCGAAGTCCCAGCCGAACGGTTCCCTCGCAAACTCGTCGGTGAGATAGCGACCGCTTGCGGTGTCGCCGTAGTTCGCGCGCTCCTCGATGCGGTCGAGGACTTCCTTCAGCGGTCCGCTATCGGTGCGGAAGACCGTCTTGCCCTTCTCGTCACGTAAAAGGCCAATACTGCCGAACACGCTCGGCAAGCCTTGAAGGTTCTCTGCAATGAAGAGGGCGTCAGTGCCCTTTTTTACCTCAGTCGCCTTGGCGGCAGCCTCTTTGAAGCGGTCGAATACGTCGGGCAGCGCCTGCCCGAGCACCTCGGCAGCGGTCTTGCCGACGTCGACGGCGCGGTCAGTCGGGCTGCGGTCGTTACCGCGGAAGTAGATGAGACCCGAAAGGCACGCGGCACGGAGAAGGCGACGGAGCTCGTCGCTGTGGCGGCGAAGACGAACACGTTCCTCAGCGATGAGTGCGGGCGTGTCCTCGCCCTTCGTTTCGCGTTCTTTGCGCGCGAGCATCTCCTTGCTGCGGTACAGCTCCACTGTCTCGCGGTCGATGGAGCCGGTCAGGCCGATAGCCCAAAAGATGTTCTTGCGCTCGTGCTGGCTGCGCGTTCGCAGCTCGGCTGCAAGTGCGTCGAATTCTTTCCCGTCTTCGGCGAGATGGGTCTGGAACATCATGTCGCCGCCCGTGATCTCGCGGCCATGGATGGCAAGGCCAGCCTTGAAGGTCTTGGTGTCGAATAGCGTATATGACGGCTGCGGCTGCCAGAATGCGGACAACACCTCCGAGTAGAGGCGGTGTGAGTCAGCGGGCTTCGGGCTAATACCGTTGCGCAGGCGCTCCCAGTCGTCCTCGGCAGGCGTCGGGATGCGATATCCGTCGTCGCCGTGGCGTACCTTGTGTGCCATCTCGAGTTCGCGCAGGGCTTCCTTCACAGATGCGAGTTGCGAGTCGGCGCTAACGCTGCCGTGCAAAGCTGCTGCGATGTTTTCTGCGCTGCGGTGGACGCTCTTCACATACTGGAGCAAGCAGATCACTTTCGCGACCGACTGCGCGAGCGGGTGGATCAGCTCCTTCGAGATAGCTGCGATCTTCGCGCGGACCTCGGAACCAATGTTACCTTCGACGAGGTCGTAGACATGGTCGAGACGCACGAGGTCGCCGAGCTTTGCATCCGCAAGGTTCACCGCCGGGTTGATTAGAAGCTGCTGCGCGAGCTTAATGATGGTGCGGTTTGCACCGCCGACGTGTTTGCTCGCTCCGCCCTGCGTGCGTAGGCCCGAGACGACCTGGATGATAAGATCGATCTGGTACGGTAACAGCGGGTACAAGTCGATGAAGGTTTCCCGCGACAGTTCCGGAAGCCTAATGTCGGCGCTGAGTCGGGTGTGCTGCGTAAGCCGGCCACGGTGTTCGTCGAAGATTTTCCCGAGAGCGATTTGCGCGGTGGCATTCTTCGATAGTACGCGGCGGCTGGTGACCTCCGAGATATCCGATGGCTCGAGGTGGACTTGAAGCGGGAATCGGTCCATCAAGCGAGCCAGCTCAATCTTCTTGTCGTCGAGGCCGCTGACGAGCTCGCCAAGCTTCTCCTGGGAAGTCACGACGACCCAATGCTTTCCTCGGCCCTTTACGCCGAGGCTCTGTACAACGGCTTGCAGGTCGAGCATCTTCTGGACATCTCGTGCAACGAACTGTCCGACTTCGTCGACCACGAACATCAGTGACATCCCGGGTTTGCGGCGTTTCATCAGCTCGCCCGCACGCTCGGCGAGTTTCCCCGGCGTGATGTCGGCCTTGTTCTTGACGGCCTTCACCCACGAGTCAGCCATCGGGTACGTGTCGGGATCGAGGCTGTGGAGTACCCGGCTCGCCTCGGAGAGCGCGAAAGCGATCTTGCCCTTCTCGATGGACCAGTCCTTCTTGAAGAGCTGCTTGTACTCTTCCTCGAAGCGCGCGAGCTGGCCCTTCTCCTCGAGTCCGATTTCCAGCTCTGAGAGATCAAGATCCTTCGCGTAGCCTAGGCTTTGGAGGAAAAGCCCGTACATGATCTCGGTCAGAGTCTGATTGCCGCTGCGGATGCCTCGGTCCGTCGAGACGTCGAAGATGACAGCATGAGTCGGGATCTTCTCGTTGATAGTTTTCAGTAGAACCGAGAGCGTCTTGTCGCCGGCGCGTGCGGCGAAGCGCTCGGCGGCAGACTCGCCCGCGACGGTACGGTTTGCGATGGAAAGTCCGAGCATCTTGGCGAAGCTTGACTTCCCGGAGCCAAAAAAGCCCGAGACCCAGATGGCGATGCCCTCGTGCGGCTTGTTTGGCGTTTCGCGGTAGGAGTCGAAAACGGCCGTGTAGTGTGAGCGGATCGCGTCAGTGACGACATACTCGTTGAACTCGTCCCGGATGATCTCGTCGTCGGTCTGGTCGACCTTGATGACTTCTTCGATTCGACGGTGAATGTCGTTGGCGAAGAGTGTATTGATGGTCGTGTTCGTCGTCATCGTCGATAGTCTTCAGAAGATCTTCGGGCGGTAGTTGTGCTCGGCATCGAGCACACCCATAAAACGGAGGCCCGCCGCGCCATCTAGGTCGCCGGGGTAGAAGAGAACGGTCGGAACGTGGACGCGGCCTTTAAGCTGCTCGAGAAGCGAGAATGTCCGGTACATTGGGAAGAGCGAGCCGGTACGTAGAATGAATACGACGTCCCGCTGTGGATCGGGGTCTTCTGGCATGCGCGCGGCCACGAGGTCGACGAGCGGTGAGTACTCCGAGAGCACGGAGTGAACAGTCTCGACGATAGTTTCTACGCCTTGCTCGCGCTCGGCGGTGAACCACTCATCCAGCGTCCTCTGGGACCTCATCGCGTCGTCGAGACACTCGGCGAGCGAGATGCGCTTCACGCGTTTGCCCTTTTGGGAAAGTCGCGTCTCGAGAAGGACCACCTGCTTACGCAGGTGGAACTCTTCCTCAGGATCGTAGCGAAACAGTGCGTACGGCATATCGTGGTACGCGCTGATGCGCTGCCGGGGGTCGGTTAGCTCGAGGACGGGCTCGAGGTTCTGCTTGATGCGCTGTTCGAGGTCACTCATGCAACCATCCTCTCTGCGTAATCTTGACAATTCGTGCAGGGTAGACTTAGCTGCACGAGGCTGCCGGCCACGTGGTATTCGAGCTTGCGGTATTGGTGGAGCCGTAGCAGCTCGTGCTCAACATCGGCGGGGCGCATGAGAAACAAGCGCCACTCGCACGACGCGATGACCTTGCTGGGGCTCAGCTTCTCGTCGCGCATCGCGTGGAGTATGTAGAGGAAGCTCTTCTCCGGCAGGTGGACCGAAGCGAATTCCTTGGTGATGGAGCCACGCAGAAGGCCGAAGTCGACGGCAATCTTTAGTAGGCCGGCCGCGACTCGTTTCTTGGTTTGCTCGGACCAAGTGTGCTCGGTGGTTCCGTCGCGCTTGGCAATGCTGCTGAGATACTCCACGACGTCTTCGCTGCGGAGGCGGAAGACGCCGGCATCGTATGCGTCGAAGAGCCAGGTCTCGATAAAGTCGCGGACGAGGAACTCGTCGCGTGTCATGTGCCAGAGGAGCAATGGCTTCCACTCTTCGACTGGTAGCCCATGCTGCGCGAGCATGACAAGGGGACGGTCACGACCTGCGGGGTCAAAGCGGCGGTTCAGCACCTTGGCTACGTCGCGCAGCCAAGTCGCGCTTCTGGCACCGATGAAGTTCTCCTGCTTTAGACGATCGAGGTTCTCGCGTTTCGAACGCGCGAAGTCCCACGCCGAAAAGATGGCGTAGGTTTCGTCAATCATCGCGCCTTTGATGACGGTAAACGAGGAGACGACATTGGCGCGGGAGTTCGTCGTCATGTGTCGGTCAGCCTGGCATATGGAACCGCCAGGGCCCCCGGTTCACCACGCGCAAAACCAAGAGCAAGCATCGCGACATCACGATCAGTCCCGCCATAGACACTGGGCAGCGGTACGGTGCGACCTTCTGCCGAGCGGCGCAATTTCGCGTAGGCGTCGAGATCGGCCTCGGTCACCAGCTCAAGGCTATGAAGCATCTCAATCAAGTCCGCGCTGCCGAGCGTCTCGATCCGCTCGAAGAAGGGACTCCAGTCGCTTGCATGATCAAGCCAATTCTCCCAGCGCGCATCGAAGTCCTCTTCGAGCTCCTCGGGCAGTTTCCAGAGCGTCACGCAGCCGGGGGGGTTGAAGACCTCATCGCATCGTTGAGCGGCGACGGCGAAGACCGAACGAGCTTGCGCGAAACGATATGTGCGGGGGAATCCGCGTCGCAGCACTGCTGCGCCCAGCCTTCCTAGCTGGCCCTTGGTGTTCCACCAGCGAGCGTTGTCGAGCTCCCCAAAGCGCGCCACAACGATGCGGAGCTGGAGTAGTTTTTCAAGTTCAATCATGCGTCACGCACTCCAAGGTGCCGCTTCGTCGTACATTACGACGCCCCGTGTTATCTGGTCCTTCATCCCGCATCAGCCAGATTGCTGCCGCTGCCGGCCGACTGGCGCGGTCTCGTCAATGTTTATCTGGGGCGAATGATACAGCAACCCCTTGCGACGGGGCGCATGAGCACATTGCGCAGGACCGTGCTGCAATCAATTGCACGGCTCATCGCGTGGTGTTCAAGCTGCGGCTCGATCACGCACACGCATGATGACTTGGCGTGCTACCTCGTACTCTTTGGCGAGCGCGTAGACGGTCGCGCCACATGCAAGGCGTTGCCGCACTTCCGTCTGCTGCTCATCTGACAGTGCCGAGGGGCGACCTAGCTTGCGGCCTTCAGCCTTTACACGCTGCAAGCCCGCCTGCGTGCGCTCGACGAGCAAATCGCGTTCGAACTGCGCGACGGCCGTCAGAACGCCCATCGTCATCTTGCCGGCGCTCGATGTCAGGTCTACGCCGCCAAGCGCCAAGCAATGAACCCGGGCGCCCATTTCCGCTAAGCGTTGCACGGTCTGCTGCACGTCGATGGCGCTGCGGCCGAGACGATCGAGCTTCGTCACTACCAGCGCGTCGCCCTCTTCGATGCGGTCCAACAGTTTTTGGAAACCTGGTCGCTCATTGGCGGGCACGCCGCCCGAAATGTGCTCGGCGATCGTACGCTTGGCCGTGACATCGAAGCCAGCAGACTTGATCTCGGCTATCTGGTTCTCCGGATGCTGATCGATCGTGGTGACACGGCAGTACGCGAAAATGCGGCTCATGACTCCCCCCGCTTAGATTGCACTTGATTGCACAACCACAGTCCGTGCACGTGCTGTACTAAAACAGCCTGTATTTTAGTACAGGGGGGCAGAGGTTAAAGATATAGTTTTCGTACCTGGTGAATGACGGGCGTGGCGATGAGTGTGTAACCGGTCGTTTTAGAGCGAGCAAGGAATTCGGCTTGATGCCGCTCGTGATTGCAATCAATTGCACCGGCAGGCGAGCTGGTTCATCAGAGGCATAGGGCTGCAATTAATCGCAATCAGGAGGCGCGCTCGTGGATTATCGTGAGGGTGAACTCACTCATTCTGCACCTATGTCAGTCATTCCCCGTCGATAACTACATGTAGAAGCCGTACCGAATCTGCGGCATTTCACTGTCTTCGAGGTATTTCATGATCTCCCCAACTTTCCGCGCGCAACCGAGCGTGACCGGGTATTTCCCATCGAACTGCGTATTGTTCCAGTTCATCTTGGTCAGTCCGAGCATCTCCTTCGCGATGAAGGAAGGTGACTCCTCGGAGCGGACGATTCGCAACTCAATGGGCTGGGGGATGTAGAGTCCAGTGTAGGTCTGGTAATACCAGACGGAGCCCCGCGTGTAGAAAATGTGCCGCTGGTCATCCAGGCCCATCCGGGTGCCGCGGTAGGGCGGATAGTTCCCTTCACGGAACAGGCGCAGCTTGGAATCGATAACTGTCACCAGGTCGAGGGTGTCGACCCGCAGATCCTTCGCAGCCCCTGCGAGACCGTCCACTTCGTCCGCAGAGAAGTTCGATGACTTGTGTACCACGATCCGAGCGGGATAATTGCGCAGGGCAACCCGATACTCGGTCATCGCCGCCGTCAGCAGGTCGTAGGCCTGATTGGCAGTGAGGTGGGGGACGCGGTCATCGCGGGTCATGTCCACTGGCGTTCCACGCAGGATGAGCCCGTTACCGAGTTCGTCAAAGATCTGGGCAAGGCTGGTATTGAGAATCTGCCGGTCGCGGCTGCGGTAGAACGCAATACCCACTGCACATGAACTGGGCCGACTGGGTTCCGGTTTCAGCTTCCACGGCACGCGTGGCCCGGCCTTGTAATAGAGTGCCGTGCAAAAATTCCAGGCCTTTGTCGCATCATCCTGCTGGCCCGAGCTGTTACTTTCGAGTGAGACCGCGCGCACGAGTTGCAATGGCTTGCCGAGGTGCATCGCGCGAGCCTTGAGTGCACGTCGGAAGTTCAGCTCTGCCGCGACCTCCACACTGGCTTCGAGGCTCTCCTCCAGCGGTCCGAACTCCTCGGTTGAGATCGCCTTGTAGAGATTCTCGGGGACAACGCAGACGACGACATCCACCGGTCGATTCTGTGTCAGGAACTTGATGTGCTCGTAGTACAGCTCGATGGCCTTGGTGATGCGGTCCCGCCGATCAGCAATCGCGACAATTTCGTCGACTTCGCTCCTCTTCAACCAGCGTGCCAGATCCTGACCAAACACGAACTTCGCTTCGAATCCGGAACCCGCGTTGAACCCAGGGAACGCCACGCGCAGGTTGGGCTGCCGCGCGTTCGCTGGCGCGTCTATTTCGCCCGCGCATCGCACGATCCAGCGCTCGAAAGCCTCATTACACGTCGCGGTGCCCACACTGCCGACAATGACGTCTGAGCGTCTTGTCCCCATCGTTCGATCAAAGACGCCATAGGCCGTAATTCCACGCCGCGGACAGATATGTTCGCCGCCTGCAAACTGCAGACGGGGTTCCGGGATGTGCTCAAGTTTCATGGCGTATCAAAGAGGCCACGGATGGGGGAATCGTCATAGTCGTCCAATGGGTCACGAAGGGGCAGCCACGATTCGTCGTTTAGCACAGGATGGTTGGCAAACGAAACACTTTGGCCGAATGTGAGAAAGGACGCCGGCCCGGTCGCCGACGCGAACAGGTCCTCCCCATCCAGCGCGTTGAGCCACGCAGTGAGGAAGCGAAAGTGGTCCGACACCGTCCGGTTGACTTCCCTTCTTTTGAGCCACGTGATGCTCTGGTCGGCATACGCCGACCGCCGGTACTCGTCGCCATAGCTGAAATACCAATCCGGGGTGAGCGCCACGTACCATGCCTCGTCATTGAGCACAAAGTCGGCCGAGAATGCAAAATGCTTGCACAGGTAGGACTTGCTCGGATCGTTCTTGTTCAGCTTCCGTTCATAGACCCGACGTGTCGAGGTGCGCTGTCCGATCCAGCTCTCTTCGCGAATAAACGCCCCGTCATTCATTGGGACAAAGACGAATAGCCCGTCTTTGTGCATCCACCGGACGCCGTGCTGGAACAGTTTCTCCTGAAGGGTAAAGCGAAGCAGCGACTTGAACACCCGCTCCTGATCCTCGCTTACAGGATAAAACTCGCGCGGCCGCAACGGGGTGACCGTACCCAGGTCAATCAATCTGGAAAACGGTCCCTGACTATCATCGAGGGGGTGAAACGTGATTAGTTGCTGGCCACGTACCACATAGCCTGACGGCACGCGCAGGTTCATGTTATTCAGAAGCTCGCGCACTCGACTCCGTTCGTTGCGATGACGGTTTGACTGCGTCCCCTCGAGGTCAGACCGCAAATCGCCGACGTACAGGGTCCCGGGGAAATAAACCTCGACGAGATTGAGATTCACGCGCTCAGCCGGTGTGGCGGGTGGATCGAAATCCTCGTCAGCCAGTCCGTTCGCGGTGCCACCGCGCATATAGGTCCGCGCAACTTCGAGCGCTGCGGCGAGTTGCTTCGGGTCAACTTCCGCTGCTTTCGCGCAAATGTCTCGAAAATCCCAAATGTCGTCGGCTCCTCGGAGCTGGATTCGTCCCTGCCCGACGCGGTCGAGTGCGTCCTGTGAATAGCTGGACTGCCGGCGGGTAAGCACATACATGACCAAGCGGCCATACTTTCGATCGAGGCCGTGATTGAGGCAGGTTTCGATGGTGTTCTTCACCTTGTCGAGCGAAGCGGTCCCGGTGACCTGAATCGCGATACTCGCGTCGCCGTCGGCCAGATCGATACCGGGAAAGTTGGCCCGTTCTTCACTGTTGAGATTGCGCAATCCGCGCCAACCGTACAGCTCCCGCAATATGCCCAGAACTAGGTTCTCCGACACCTTGTTGATGTCATAGTGCTGCATCGCGGACGACGCCTCGACCTGCGTCGACAGTTGCGCCATCAACTCTCTAAATTCGTTCAGAAGGTCGAGATGCTTCAAGCTGGCCTCGGGTGCCCGGATTCGGATTAAGAATGGCTATGCGTGCGCGGGCATTGCCACCAATGCTAATCCAGATTGTAGGATCCATGGCAGATTTCCCGCAGTCGGCTGCAATTGATTGCAGGATGGGTACGGATGCGCCAGCACAAAAATGTGCTGGGGTGACGATTCGTTTTGGCGACCGGTTGAGTTGGACCGCGTGCTGATGGAGATACAACGGCTCGTAGTGAAGTCGTCGAACTGACGGACTGACTCCCTGTCTCCGCGGTGAAGATAATTGAACTGCGCGATGTCGTGCAGGGGGGTGACGGTGCTGCGCGAGCGAGGGGTGCTAGCATGGAAGACGTCTGTGTACTGTTGATGTCCACGCAGAACTGACCCACCTGAGGCTGTAGTTTTCATCGAATTTTGACCCACGTGATTGAATGCCCT